>JAEZDX010000037.1 GCA_023417975.1 Bacillota bacterium | reverse complement strand
TGTATTAAAATATCCGGAGGACGGAAAGGTGAGCATCAATTCATTAGGAGAAAAGGATGCAGCGAGACTACCTCATTTTCACGGTATAATTAAAGATGTTTCCGTATTGGGATTTGATGAAGTTCCGGCTTGGCAAAGAACAGAAGAGGCATTAGTAATTAAAACCAATCATATACAAAGCGACAAGCCGGTTGTATTTAAGATACTAGTTGATTGAAGATATTAAAATTTCGTAAAAAGTTCAGTGAGAAAACTTTCTACAGAAGCATCTTATATAACTTATAAAGAAGATGGATCATTTTTAAGCATTTCATGACACTTATTACATGGAAAATCATTTTTTATACAAATATCTACGTTGCAGGAGGAGGTTTTCTTAATATATCCCACGCCCCACTCCATTATTTGAGACATTACAGGAATGAAACTTACGCCAATTTCAGTTAATGAATATTCTACTTTTGGGGGGACTTGTCCGTAGACCTTTCTATTAATAAGTCCGTCATGCTCAAGCTCTCTGAGCTGCTGTGTAAGAACGCCGCGTGAAATGGAAGGCATGAGCTTTTGAAGTTCATTGAAGCGTCGTGTTTTATTGTGAAGTATCCACAAAATTGATAATTTCCATTTTCCCATAAGTACATTTTGCGTTATGTTAACAGGACAAAGGTGAGAAATGCTATCCAAAAGAATTCAATCCTTTCATAATAGTCAGTTTTATATGACTATGTAATGTGAATGTGCGTACTTGTAATATGTTTACTATGCGTTAATATTATACTTACAGGAAATAATAAAAGCAATGAGGTGGATACAGATGGAGGAAGTATTAAATATTTTAAAAGAAAATGTTAATGGATTTCTTGCCACAGTGGAAGACGGAATGCCAAGGGTAAGGCCCTTCGGGTTTATGCTTGAAGAGGATGGGAAGTTGTTTTTTTGTACAAATAGCTTAAAAAATGTATACAAGCAGCTACAGACTGTGCCATATATAGAATACACAGCTGTTACAAAAGGCATGGTAACAATAAGAGTACGGGGAAAAATAGAGTTCTGTGAGGATATTGATATGAAGAAAAAAGTATTGGAGCTGCATGAACCCGTAAAGAAAGGCTATAAATCTGCTGATAATCCTATTTTTAAAGTGTTCTATATAGAGCATGGCACTGCAATAATATCGGATTTTTCAGGAAACCCTCCAAGAAAAATAGAGTTTTAGTATAAGTCGTTAAAAACATGCAAATAAAAAACTTGTTCATAAGAAATGGGCAAGTTTTTTTGCGCCAAAAAGTTCCTATAGTATATATTATGTTTGTCTCATAAAGCAACATAATAATGGGACTGACACAATTAGCATCTTTAAATGATAGTTGTGACAGTCCCTTAATTTGTTAAGAGATACTATATGTCAATACCAAGAAATTTTTTAACAAGTAGGCCGATTACAAAGGAGAGAGCGGCTACCGTAAGACTTATGCCGGCCATCTCACCAAAACGTTTTTTGAAGGAAAAATCCTTTGCCACTGAAATGTAATAATTAAATGCAGCAATTATAACTACGACTAACACCAGCATAATAGCAAGAGATATTCCATACATATTCTCAGGCAATAAAAGATAGGGCAATATTAGCATAATTACCGTGAAAAAGTAAGCTATACCCGTATATGCTGCAGATCTTAATGCATTCTCACCTTCTTCTGATCTTGTGGATAAGAACTCTGAAGATGCCATAGACAAGGTGGCGGAAATTCCCGTTATAAGTCCTGCCAAAGAAATAAGCTTATTACTTTGCATTGCGAAGGTGTAACCTGCAAGGCTTCCTGTAAATTCTACTAAAGCATCGTTCAAGCCTAGAACCATAGATCCCACATATTGAAGACGTTCCTCATCCAATAAGCCAATAAGCTCCTGCTCATGTACCAGTTCGTCATTTAATACGGTTATTGTTTCAGGAATTTCTTTCATTAGGATTTCCTGGGTTTTCTCATCGAAGGAATCTTTGTTAAGTTTTTTTTCCATCTGCTTAATAGTAAAGGTATAGCCAAAAAATTTTGCCATGGTCGTATAATAAAACACTTTAAGCTTGGAAGGCGGCATATCCTGACCCGAGTATTTTTTCCATATATCGTAATGCTTTTGTTCCTCCTCAGCTATTCTAAGCAGGGTAGCCCTATTTTTATCGTCCTTAATATATTTAGCAATTCTCATATATATTACTTTTTCTGTTATTTCACCAACTTGTAACTTTTTTAAAACAGTAAGTAAATTGCTATCCAACATATGAAATTACACCTCCAGAGTACAAGCCAAAAGTCATAGGCTCGTTAAATTAAATTGCACACAATTAATATATGCTTCTATTATAGTATTTTAGAATATTGCAAGTCAATATAGGGTAGAATATTTAAAGAAATATATGGTACAATTGTAAGTAATATCATGAGATATAAACCTGTAAAACTGGTTTGAGCGGATTATGGAGGATGAAAGATGATTCGAGGAATAATAGCAGATAGAAAGCTTTTAAAACAGCTTAATATAAAAATGGTGTTCATAGCTGCGTTAATAGTTCTATACGGCTGTATGAATATATATAGTGCCACTGTAAGTAAAAAGGGAACATATTATCTTAAGCTGCAGATAATATGGTTTGTTTTAGCTTTAATAGTTTGCGCTGTAGTCACTATATTGGATTATAATCTACTTTATAATTTTACTCCGGCATTATACTGGGGTAGTATCCTTCTGCTAATATATAATGATTTAACGAGTAAGCACATCAATGGAGCTACTTCATGGATTAGTTTAGGAAGCAGAGCGATTCAGCCTTCTGAATTTGCTAGACTTGCCATGATTCTAATGCTTGCCAAGAAGCTTAAGGAGATGGAAGGTGATATTAACAATATTAAAAATTTCAGTATATTGTCTTTATACGCACTTATACCGATGCTCCTTATAGTTATACAGCCTGATGCAGGTATGACAATGGTATGTCTTTTTATAGTGCTCGGTATTTTTTTTATAATGGGATTAAACCTAAAGGTGATTGTGTTTGGATTTACCTCCATAGTAATTGTGGTAGCTGCCGTTTGGAACTCAGCCCTTATGCAGCATCACTGGAGAGACAGAATAGTTTCATTTATACATCCTGAGGCAAATGAATTAGGCACGGGGATGCAGTTGGCCTATGCGAAAATCGGCATTGGCTCAGGTAATATTTTCGGCAGTGGAATAAAGCTTGGAAGTAGCTCGGGCTCAGGGTTTATTGCCCAATTTATGCCGGAAGCATTGACAGATTTTATATTTTCTGTTGTTGGAGAAAAATGGGGCTTTGTAGGAGCAATAGGGTTATTAATAATATATTCACTATTATTAATAAGCATTCTAAGAATTTCAATGAAAAGCAGTAATATATATGGAAAGGTAATATGTGTGGGGGTATTTTCATCCTTCCTGTTCTCAATAATCCAGAACATAGGGATGAATATAGGAATATTACCAATAACGGGTATTACACTTCCATTTATGAGTTATGGAGGCAGCTCCATGCTAACTAATTTTATTGCACTGGGCTTGGTTTTAAACGTTGGGATGCAAAACAAAAAGACTGTATTTTAGAATTTTCTTATAATAAATAAAGATACAGAATTAAACTGTATCTTTATTTATATAGATGTTTAGATATGAGATGCTCTAGGTTTTATTAGTTTACGCTTAACTATTTCTGTCACTGCAAAAGTAGCCACATCATCCGCATATTTACCGGAGCCGAAGCCGGCATCGTAGCCAAGCTCCTTTGCAAGTTCATGAGTTATTCTAGGACCTCCGCAAATTAAAACTACTTTATCCCTTATTCCCTCAGCCTCCAGAAGTTCTACAAGTTCAGTAAGATTTTGTATGTGTATATTTTTCTGAGTAACGGTTTGAGAAACTAATAAAACATCAGCTTTCAGCTCTATAGCTTTTTTGATAAAGTCTTCATTAAGTACCTGACTGCCCAAATTATGGGCCTCAATCATATCATACCGTTCTAAGCCGTAATGCCCTGCAAAGCCCTTCATATTCATAATTGCATCAATACCGACGGTATGGGCATCTGTTCCCGTACTTGCGCCTATTACTACAAGCTTACGCTTTATGTTGGTTCGTATATACTCATTTATTTCATCCATAGACATGGTAGCCATATCTACGGATTGAACGTAAATTGAAGTATAGTCTATTGAATGACTTGTACTTCCATATACAACAAAGAAGGTGAAATTCTCATCCAAAGCATTATGATATGCTATGGAAGGATCATCTAAGCCCATCTTTTTAGCCAACTGCTTTGCTGCCTCTGCTGCTTTGTCGCTATCTGCAACAGGCAAGGTAAAGCTGAGCTGAAGCTTTCCGTCATTCATAGTATCTCCATAGGGCTTTAGCTTTGACAAGTTCAAGCTTTTATCAAAGTCTTTTTTATCTGTAGAATATAGTCCTCCGCTCATATATTATCACTCCCTTCTACACCGTTCTTTAACATAAGCTCCATAAAAGGATTATAATAATCTGCATGCTTCACAAAAACTCCATCCAAGCCTTTTCCGCCGTACTCTGACCTTTTTATACCTGCAAAAACTCCTGATTCAAGAGTCTTAAATAGGCCTTGAGAAGTTATCTGTTCCAATAAAACATAAGCTTTTGCAAGGACTTCATTAGCACGCGTTTCTATAATACCTCCGTCTTTAAAGGAAATTTCTCCGCCTAAGTCCTTCATGGTGTTAAAAATATATTTGGAATTCTCTATGGCAAGAGCTCTGTCAGAC
>JAEZDX010000031.1 GCA_023417975.1 Bacillota bacterium | reverse complement strand
ATGCCATTTTCCATGCACTCCACATAGTGAAGCCACATTTTTGCAGGCTTTTTACTGCAGCTACTGCTGAGGAAATTTAACCTTCAGTGTTCGCCTGAGAAAATATCGAATCTTCTACGATTTTTTGAAGGCGATAAATTAGGAAATAAATTTCCGCAGCTTAGTGGAGACTTTGTTGGGAGAACAAAGATTCTTCTGCAGCGCTTGCATCTGTAGCGCTGCTTGCCAAATCTGTTTTTTCCAAACTTGATAATGGTGGAAGAACTACAGTCAGGACATTTTAGATCGGAAACATTGAGATTATCTTTGGGAACTTCATCACTTTTAGCAAACAAAATATCCTTTAGGCACTGCATTTGTGAAGGCTTCATATTCATAATGCTTTCCAGCAGTTCATCCTCATTATTGAAGTCATTTATTTCACTAATGTTATTTATTTCATTTATGTTATTTATTTCATTGCTTTTATTACACATAAGTGCCACCTCAATCTATACGGAAAGTAATAAATATCCTCATATTGAGCTGTTTAAAAGTATCTCATTTTCATGGATTTGTGAAATTGCTCTGGATAATAAGATATCTACTTTCTATGCATATTTAGATTATTGACACTTAGAGCTTGTCTAAATCACACCTACTACTAATTCCAAACATAGCCTTAGCGTGCCGAAAGCCTATATATGATACATAGCATTTGTGCCATAATATGACACAAAACGGCGTAAAAAATAGGCCTGTCACAGTTGCAATTTTTAATCACTCGTGCGACAGCCCCTTTATTGTAGAATTTTATTCCCTTCTATATATTAAATATGCCGGTATAAGGAAAGCTGTAAGCATTATTGCCATTACAGCAATGCTTCCTTTTACAGAACCAAAACTTCCCTTATACAATATTATTTCCGTTAATGCATTATGAGCCCAGTAAGACGGTATAAATTTGGAAATCTTATCCATAGCCTGAGGCATCATCTCCATACTCCATATGCAGCCGGAAACAATGGCCATTAAAAGTACCACCGCAGGCATAAAGCTTTGAAAAGAAATGTGGCTTTTAAATATTGCCGCTATAACAATTAGCATTACAGCTATACATAAAATATATATAAAGTTTACTATAAATACGAGCGTTATAGCTATAACTGACAGGCCTATCAATACTTTGAACATTAAGGCAAACTGAAGAAAAGTGATCAGTAGGCCCGCGGCGGCTACTGCTGTCATATCTGCACAAAGCAAACTTAAAGTTGAAATCCCCGAAACCAATATTCTGCTGCGCACCTTATTTTCTCTTTCCTTTATTATAGTGCTGCAGCCGGCCAGCATAAATATGGTAGAAAACATGATAATCATTCCGATACCAATCTGTATTGAATAATTATCACCCTTTTGCTTCACTACTTCTACAGACTTATCAGGACTTTTCATAGTAATGTCTACAGGAAGTTTGTAATCCGCATTATCCTTCAGCTTTTCCAATTGAAGGACTATACTCTTTTTGATTTCCGCCTTATCGGAATTCTTTAAAAGCTGAGAAGCTCCATTTACAAGCTTTCCTTGGCAGATATACGGTATAATTTCCCCGGCAATAATATCACTTATGCCCATGGCAGTAATACTTCCGGGAACAGCGTATACAGATATTAGCCCCTCATAATCCCCATTTTCCAGCTTGCTTTCCATACCTCTTTTAAGTATATACACGGCTTGTACCTTTTCCCTTGAAATATAGCCTTCTATGTCCCCCTGCTTCAACACTTCAATACTGATAGCGCTGTTGTTTTTTAGCTCCAATAAGATTTTTTTTGAGGTTTTCGAATTATCCTCATCAATAATACCTATGGGTATGGAATCATATAAAGCGCTTTTAGCAAATATTTTATTAACCATAAAGGAAAACATAAGCGGAAGCAGCAAGCAAAGTACTATTAAAACTTTATTTCTCAGCATTAGCTTAAATCTGTTTCCAACAATGCTTAAAAATTTTGAAGCTACTATCATTCCTTCACCGCCTTACTCAACCTTATGGACGCTGTCGAAATCAACACTAAAGAAATTGTTAGAAAAGATGCGATAAGATTGTCGATACTGCTTAGAGGCATGTAATTGACAATATATAAACTGCCTTTGATTATCCAATAGTTAGGCGTAAGCGCTGCCAGCTTCTGAATCTGCATTGGCATAAGCTGAAGGGGCAAAAAGCTTCCCCCTGCCAAGCCGCATATAAATACAAATACATTCCCACCTGTCATAAACACCGCTTCCTTGCTAAAAAAGGTAGAAATAAAAATAAATATTGAGGTGATAAATAAAATTGCTATGCTCATGTATATTATCATATCCCTAAGAAAAAAGCCTTTAAAGAGCTCAGCAAAATATGAAATAGGAAGTATAAATATAATTGCCTGTACAATTCCAAACAGCGAAAAAGCAAGCCATTTTCCTACAACTATAAAAGCAGCAGAAACCGCTGATGAAGTTCTTCTCAAGCATCCGCTATTTAAATCCTTAATAAGGTAATTTCCTGAAGTAACTCCATTATACATGAGAAGCAGCACAAGTATAGCCATAATAAAATACTCTGCTGATGTGGCCGCCGGAATGCTTTGAAGCTGTTTTTCTTCAAAAATGTCACCTCTTGACAAGGCAGTAAGTGTCAAATCTAAGGACATCTTCTCATTGATACTATCAAGCTGTGCCTGTGTAAAATTATAGTTTTGAAGATATTTTACAAAGGCTACCACCGATTTTTCAACAGAAGAAACATATACTCCATAGCTCTCCATCATGTTTTTGAGTACCCCGCTCTTTAGGGGCTCACGTTCATTCAATGATACTTCTATAGGATAATTTTCAATATACATAAGGCTTTTCGAAAAGTTTTCGGGAATTACTATTATGCCTGTAAGCTCCCCTTCCTTAAAACGTTTTTGTGCCTCATCATAATTCACACTTTCCAGGTTTACCATACCGGAAAAGGATTTATTGTCTTTAAAATTGTTAATGAGTGCTCTGCTCATAGTACTCTTTTCCTTATCTACTACCGCAACCCTAAGAGGAGTTATATCTGCCTCCCTATGCATCATACCCGAAAATATGAAGTCAAAAATTCCGTATAATAAAAACGGAAGACACATGGAGGCAAAAATCGCCCCCCTATGTCTTACAATAACTTTTAAGTCCTTTTTAGTTATATTAATTAAATTAAATAGCATCTTCAACACCATCTTAGTATCGTTACATGCCACCTAGTAAACTTGAACCAAGAATACTTTGAAGCTTATCTTGAATTCGTCCCATCAAATCCATCAACTCATACTCATCCATTTCAGCCATATTCTGAGCACCATCAGTAGATGGTTTGCTTAACTTAACGTCACCGTTAAAGGCATTAAAGGTAGTTTCCATTACAACGGAACCGCTTAATCCAGGCATACCAAAGGCATCTCCTATTGTACTTCCTCCGTCAATTTCATAAGTGAGCTGTCTTAACCTGTTATTGGAGTCCATCTTAAACTTTGCAGTAGAGTTAAGCTTTAAGGCTGAAAGCTCCTTATCTATATTGTTGAGGTTACTCTTCAGCTGTTCCATAGCCTTATTCCATTCCGTATCAAAGTTTTTCAAATTTTCCTTAAAGGTATCCGAATCAAGCTGAAACTTTTCAAGGTCGCCGTTCTTTTCTGCCAACTTGTAAAACTCATTAACCTTCTCTTTCACAAGAGCTTTAAGCTTGGTATCGGCTGAAATTCTCTCCAATAATCCCTTAACAACCTTTTTAACAAAATTCTCATCTATAGTCACAGTAGTCTCGTTGCATTTAATAGTTCTTTGTTTTCCGTTTTCAACTATGTTAACATCAGTAGAGCCTGTCTTTTGTGTAAAATCTCCTAATACATCCTCAAAGAATGTACCGTAGTTCTTCACAACAGACCTATAATCACTTGATTTGCTCAAATCCTTAAAGAAGCCTTCGTACTTCTTTAAATCAACTTTTGAATTTTCACTTGCCTCCTGTCCGGTAAGCTTGTTTACATCTTTTGTATTAAGATATAAAGGCTTATCCAGTAGTCCTTGTGAATTTATAACCACTATATCCTGATTTGCATATATATCAATATCCATTATTGTCTGTTTTTTCATAACAAGAGAAAGCTTGAACTCTCCTTGTGATTTAGCCTTATCCGATTTACTGTTTATTTTCAAAGCCAAATCCTCTGCTATTGACTTAAGCAGCAGGTTCTCTCCGGAAGCACCGTTAAGCTTAAGTTTAATTACTGTTTCGGAATCTACAGCATCAGCTCCGGCTACCTTTGCCACAGAAATTAAAGTCTTTCTGGCAGGTGATGCAAACAGATTCTTTCCGAAGGTAAAGTAGCTTACTGTAAATAATGCTACCACAACTACCACAGCTATTATTCCGAAATACAGCGGCCTTCTGCTCTTTGGCTTAGCTGAGACACTAACTCCTTTCCAAACTGTATCAGAACTTCCCCCATAGTTTTGCTGCTCCTGCACTTGTGCTCCTACACTGTTTCCGCAGGCTGTACAAAACTTATCACCTTCATTTAATGGTGTTCCACACTTATCACAAAACATTCATTGTCCCCCTTAAATACAAAGTAAATAATATATTATCTATTATATTGCAAAAGTATTAATTTTACCAGTGTAACAATATTACTTAAATAAGCTTACACATCTACTATAAACTGCTGAGCATACTAATTCAATTTTTCAAAGGAATATCCTTGGCTCCTAATATACTCTATTTGAGACTTTAGTGATTCTAAAGTATTCTGCCTGAGCATTGAGTCATGATTAAGTACAATTATTTTCGGTTTATTTTTCATAGTTTTCTTAATGTTTTCAAGTAGCTGCTCAGGCGTCTTATCATTAGGAGGCATTGCATCATTACTAAGACAGGTCCAATCATAAAATTGATACCCTTTCTCATGGATATACTGAACTTCTTTTTTATGCTTTCCGTAATTACCTCCGGGGAATCTGAAAAACTTAGTAGAAAAATTACTTCCAAATATTCCTTTCATAACCTTCTCCCAATTGTCTACCTCATATTTAAAAACATCAAAATTAGAATACATGACTTCTGCATTATGTGAATAAGTATGGCTACCTATAGAATGTCCCTCACTGATTATTCTTTTAATTATATCCGGATGTTCCACAGCGTCCTTTCCTACCACAAAAAATACCGCTTTTATATTCTCCTCCTTTAATATATCCAGAACCTTAGGAGTAATATTTGCAGACGGTCCATCATCAAAGGTCAGATACGCAACCTTGTGAGCAGAAGGTTGATTTGGTTTAGCCCTATTGGCTTCATCCGCTCTCTTCTTATCCATATTTATATCATACTGCCTTTTACTTTTATTAAAGTGTCTTGAATCCATTTTAAGCAGTCTCTTGCTAATCTCCTGCTCCTTCAGCACAGCTTTTCCGAATGCCGGTTTTCCATCCGAATAAATATTCCAGCCCACTGTAATAGCAACTGCTGCTGCTATTATTCCTGCCGCTGTCCATAACCATACTTTTTTATTCTTCATTTTAGCTCCTCCAACACGAACTTAAGTAATATAAATTATTGCCCGTACATTATATCACATTTATCATTATATACCATATACGTAATAACTTTAAGAATTGCTCTTAAATGTACGGTTAAGTTTTAAATAATACTTGTGAATTTCTCCAAAAAAAAGATGCGAGTTTTTACTCACATCTCTATCTATTTCATTTTTCTTTCAACATCTGAAATAGCCTTGAACAATTCAGTCCTAGAATAGGTTCCCCCTTTAAACGGAATCATTCCGCCATTCTCCTCAATGTTTAGCAAATTATCTCCATCGCTCTTTATACTATAAGGCTGTTTCGCCGCGTTTAGTATTGTAGGTGCCATATCAAGAAATGATCCTACCTTCTTCTCTTCCTTATATTTTTGATTATTCGGCGTTAGTATAAATAACGGAACAAATTCAAAATATTTGCTGTCATAAAGTACGGAAGAAGATTTGTAATCATCTTTATCTATCCCTGGAGTGTGATCTCCATATATGATTATATATGTATCCGAAAAATTATTACGTATATTGTTAACAAATTCCTCTATAGATTTATCTACATAAGAAAAAGAATTAAAATATCCTTTAACTTCTTTATCGTTTATGTCATCGTAATTGCCGTTATTATAACCATACTGTGCTGCAAAATCGAAAGGAGTGTGACTAGTCATAGTAATTGTGTATGAAAAGAATGGATTATCTTCTTTCTTTAAATAACTATATGTGTAGTCTAAAACCTTATTATCGGGAAGTCCCCATACGGTCTGTTTCATCCCCATAGAATTCAAATCTATAAATTTATCAAATCCCATTCGGCTAAATGCAACATTTCTGTTGTAGTAACTACCTTCATTTCCATGGAAGGCAACAATATCATAAGCGCTCTTTTTCAAATCTTTTACAAATGAGTTAGGGTAATCATAATCACTTATCTTTATTGCCGGATATTCATCCAGTGTTTCCACACTGTTTATGATAGAAAATTCTGCATCGGAAGTTCCTCCTCCTTTATGATAACTCATTATATATGGATAATATATACTATTATCCTCCAGCGAATGCAAAAATGGGGTAACGTACTGACCATTATGTTTTTCATTTACTATATTGGCACTCATTGATTCAACTTGTATTATCACAAAATTCGGCTTTTCTGAGCTAGTCATATCAGAATTTATTTCCTTACCATATTTGAGCCGCCCCTCCAAATATGTATCATCCTTATGTATGAATAAATCCATGATACTATTTAGAAGGGTTCCATACCGCTCAATCATAAAAGTTTCACCGGTCCAATAATCATTATATTTTTGTGTTATAAATTGCCCCACTTTATAATCCCTTACTTGAAATGCAACTATTAATAAAATACTTAGTAAAAGCAATATTCTTCTCATATTTTTCATAGCCTTGCTAATATTAGATACAATTGAATATCTATAAACCATATAGAAGAACAAAGGCAAATCAATTAATACAATAAATAATTTAAAGTTCATAAACCCTTTGATTCCAAGCTTGGCAGCGGCTTCTCTTCCTTCAGTACTCAAACTTAACAACTCTGAAAGATGAAAGTATCCATGAAGATAAGTCATATAAGTTAATACACCAATAATATAAACACTTTCCATAACGTAATAAAAAACAAATAATCTTCTCTTTTTTCTTGAGATAATCAATAAAAAAATAATAATATTTGCTGCTATTGTTATGAAAAATTTATATATTATTATTTTATTTGATACAGAATACAATATGCTAAAATTAAATACACAAAGTTTTATTGTATTAAAAATGATAAATAGCATAAAAGATATCATATAAAACACTTTATTGTATTGTGAACTTATAAGTATTTCAGTATTAACATTAATAACTGAATCAGTACTATATTGGCTATTTCTTTTCATTCTTCCTCCTTTATACTATAATAAAATCTATTACTTTTAAAAAATATGCTCATATGGATGCCTTTAAAAAACAATGTTTTATATCGGCTTTGTTGTTCATTTTCATATTATATTACTAAAGCCATTAATTTCAACAAATTATGTGATTATCAAAGCTATTGACGCAAACTTGCCTAAATCATTCTGTTTTTTAGTATAAAAAAAGGTACGAGGTAGTTTAAAACTAACTCTGTACCTTTTTCTTTATATCTCTCAAATTATCTATATAGTCTTTAGCACATACAAAAATAACATCATCACTTTCAACTACAAGCAAATTCTCAGTTCCTACTACAACCACAGGCTTTCCATTGGAAATAACCATGTTATTTTTAGCATCAATATTTGTTACTTCCCCTTTATTTACATTATTGTTTTCATCCTTTAGGCTGTATCTTTCAACTGCAAACCAGCTTCCTACATCGTCCCAGCCAAAATCCCCTTGAATTACATATATATCCTTTGACTTCTCCATAATAGCATAATCTACAGATATGCCTTCAACCTTAGGATATATACGCTTACAGGATTCATTGAAGCTTTCCCAATCCGTCAAGTCTATATCTCTTAATATATCATATGTATGCTTCAAGTATGTTTTACTCAATCTCAAAATATTATCTACAGTCCAAATAAACATGCCGCCATTCCATAAATAATTGCCACTGTTCAAGTATTCAAGTGCTTTATCCATTGATGGCTTCTCAACAAAGCACTCCACAGGTATTACAGTTATCATATCGGTATCAACTGCTGCTTCTTTGGATATGGAATTCTTCTTCTCAGGAATCTTAAATTTGATATATCCATAACCTGTCTCAGGTCTATCTGGACTTATGCCGATTGTTATTATGGCTTCTTGATTCTGATGAACGTATTTTCCTGCCGAAGCGAGAAGTTCTCTGAATCTTTCATCATTTTTTATGAGATGGTCCGATGGAAGCACAGCAATTTCAGCATTTTCGTAAATATTTTTAATGTAAAGTGCAGATAATAAAATACATGGTGCCGTATTTCTTCCGCATGGCTCCATTATTATATTTCTCTCAGGTATTTCAGGCAATTGTTCTCGAACAAGTTCTTTGTACATCTCTCCTGTAACTATAAAAATCCTTTCAGAAGGAATTATTTTTTTTAATCTATCCACAGTCATTTGTATCATGGTTTTTTCGCCGAGCAAATTCAAAAACTGTTTAGGCTTTTCGTCAGTGGACATGGGCCAAAATCTTTCTCCTCTTCCACCAGCCATTATTAGTGCACAAAGCATAATCTTTCATTCCTTTCATAGAATAATACGGAACCTTCTACGCTTGTATTTTAACATAAAGTTTTCCATCAATCAAATAAATAACTTAAATCACATTAATGTTTTAAAGCTTCCTATTTTGAACCTGTTCCTTTTTTTCAAGAATATACCTTACCAAATATGCAAATAAAATTCCTACACATGCTCCTGTGAAATCAATAATTACATCCGTTATAGAGGAGTTTCTGCCCGGAATAAAAATTTGATGATATTCATCTGATACCGCATATAAGAGACATATAAATAGTATATTTATTATACTTTTCTCCAGATCTTTTCCAAACGTTTTAAAACAAATTGTCAATATAATAGATAAAACTAAATACTCCAGTCCATGAGCATATTTCCTTAAAACAATATTTAGTTTCTGTTCTACCTTTGTCCCTGATAATGCAGGATTTAAATTCTTTTGGTGCTTTTCTATATTCGGCGTAGTTTTTTTACCATGGCTGTCTCTTATCCCTTTAACTATAGAGTAACTATAGTAATTTGATATGTTTCCATTTACGCTTGAATTAAAGAATATAATTGCCATGAACATCAAACATACTGATATTGAAATATACTTTTTCATCTCGTTACATATGCTTAGGTATAATTCCTATAATAGGAACTCCCAGATATCTTTCCACATCCTCTTCCGTCTTTATTGTATCCTTCATAACTTCCATTATTAAAGCTGCTCCTACCGCTGCCAGCAGCCCAACGGCGAATGCTATAAGTATGTTAAGTTTCTTATTTGGCTTAACTGCACTCTGAGGAACTTTGGCATGATCCATGATTTCAACACTTCCGGAGGGTAATAATCTTTTGGACTCCTGCAAAAATGAATCTGATAATGCCTCAACCATCTTAGCTGCCTGATTAGGTTGTCCACTTACTGCAGACATATTAAGAATTTGAGTTCCGGTCTGGCTTGAAACCGTTAATGCAGCTTGCAATTGATCCGGGGTTGCATTTACTCCTGATACATTAGCTGCTCTTTCTGCCAGCACAGAGGACTTGGCGATATCGGTATAAGTTTTAATCACATTTTGGTACATTGTAAAATCGCTTTGAGTTAATGCACTGACTTGATCCTTACTGATTATAATGCTCACATTGGCTTGATAGACCGGCTTTAATACA
>JAEZDX010000026.1 GCA_023417975.1 Bacillota bacterium | reverse complement strand
AGCTTTGCCTGCACTTATGGAATATATACCTGAGGCTGTTATTGTTGTATCCAAGAAAGGTGCCGAAAGCATTAAAGAATATTATCACAAGGATTGGAACCTCAAAATTGTAAGTCAAGGCGATAAACTTAACATAGGAAAGCATGAACTAGTTTTTATAGAAGCTCAAATGCTTCATTGGCCCGATAGTATGTTTACATATTTAGCTGGTGAGAATATTTTATTTTCCAATGATGCCTTCGGCCAGCATTTTGCATCATCAGAGCTCTTTAACGATTTGAGTGATGAAACGGAGATATATCAGGAGGCTTTAAAATATTACGCCAATATTTTAACCCCTTTCAGCAAGCTGGTTACTAAAAAAATAGAACAGCTTATAAACCTCAGTTTGCCTATTAGCATGATTGCTCCTAGTCACGGTATAATATGGAGGAAAGATCCGCTTCGCATAGTGGAAAAATATTCTGAATGGGCTAAAGGGTTATCGGAAAGAAGTACTGTGATAATTTATAATTCAATGTGGGGAGCAACTTATAAAATGGCCGCATTCATTGCCAAAGGTCTTGCTATGGAAGGTGTTCAATACAAGATATTTAATGCTGCTACTGCCGACAGAAATGATATACTTGCTGAGGTTTTCAAATCAAAAGGAGTATTACTCGGTTCCTCTACAGTAAATAATGGCGTACTCACTTCAATTATGCCTGTTGTTGAAGATTTAATGGGCCTAAAGTTTATCAATAAGGTCGGCGCTGCCTTTGGAAGCTATGGCTGGAGCGGGGAATCCCCTAAACTTCTGTCAGATTATCTTTCAAAAGCCAAGATTGATGTGCTGGAGGAAGGGCTTAAAGCTAAGTACATGCCGGATACTTCAGAGCTTCAAAGATGTATAGAATTCGGGAAAAGCTTCGGAAGAACACTGACAGATAAAATGTCTGTAGAAAATCTGTGATTTAAATCACAGGTTTTTTTCATAACCTGGTTTATACTAAACTTAACATTCAGTAACAATTATTACTGACTTTACGCCCTTTAATAGCTATGATAGTTAATAACGTTAACTATTTAAAACAAATTTTTAGGAGGAATTCATATGAAATTAACAAAAAATATGACTATCGGTGAGATAGTAAGAACTTACCCTCAGACTGTTGAAGTACTTATGGACTTTGGCATGGGCTGTGTAGGATGTCCTGCATCACAAGCTGAAACTTTAGAGCAAGCTGCAGCAGTTCATGGCTTTGATGTGGACGAACTTCTTGAAAAGCTAGATGAAGCTATTTAAATTATATAATATATAGATATTTACTTTCTATATAAAAAGTTAATAAATTCATACAAGCAAATTAAATAAAAAGAGTTGAGATTTATATTTTATCTCAACTCTTTTACTGTGGTAAACCACTCTGGAATTAGGTATTAAACCACTTATTTCATTAATTTACATATACTATTAGTGAATTCGACCGGATCAGAAATTTCCAAGCCTTCAATAAGAAGAGCTTGATTGTATAGTAAATTTGTATAAAGGCCGAACTTTTCTTTATCCTTCTCCTGAGCTTCCTTTAAGGAATTAAACACTTCGTGATTTACGTTTATTTCCAAAACTTTATCGGCCTTAATATTGGAATTATTTGGCATTGCGCTCAATATCTTTTCCATTTCAATTGAGAGCTCTCCTTCGTTAGTTAGACATACCGGATGATTTTTCAATCTCTTTGAGGCTTTTACAGCTTTAACCTTGTCACCAAGAATATTCTTCATGCCCTCGAACAATTCTTTTCTTTCCTTGTCTTCGTTCTCAGAAGCTGCATCCTTTTGGTCTGCCTCTATTCCAAGATCACCACTGGAAACGGACTTAAATTCCTTTTCCTTGTAGTTCATAAGCATTCTTATTGCAAACTCATCCACATCTTCCGTAAAGTATAGTATTTCATAGCCCTTATCAAGTACAATCTCAGTCTGAGGAAGCTTCTCTATTCTATCGATAGATTCACCTGCAGCGTAGTAAATGAATTTTTGATCTTCAGCCATTCTTGATATATATTCATCCAATGTAACAAGTTTTTTCTCTTTTGATGAATAGAACATAAGTAAATCCTGAAGAATATCTTTATTGCTGCCGAAGTCGTTATATATACCATACTTCAACTGTCTGCCAAAAGCTTCATAAAACTTTAAATACTGTTCTCTTTCATTTTTCAAAAGAGATTCCAGCTCGTTCTTAATTTTAGTCTTTATGTTCTTAGCAATAAGCTTTAATTGTCTGTCATGCTGAAGAATTTCTCTCGAAATATTTAATGACAAGTCTTCGGAATCAACAATACCTTTTACAAATCCGAAGTAATCAGGTAGTAGATCCCCGCATTTATTCATTATAAGAACTCCATTGGAATACAGCTCCAAGCCCTTTTCATATTCCTTCGTGTAAAAGTCATATGGCATTTTTTCAGGAATGAACAGTATTGCATTATAGCTTACAGCTCCATCAACACTGATATGAATGTGCTTAATAGGCTTGTCAAATCCAAAGTGTTTTTCGCTGTAGAAGCTATCATAATCTTCCTGCTTCAATTCATTCTTATTTTTCTTCCAAATAGGAACCATGCTGTTTACAGTCTGTTCCTCTTTGTATTCTTCATATTCCTTATCGCTGCCTTCTTTCAGCTTGCTTTGGGTTATATCCATTTTTATAGGGTATCTTATGAAATCCGAATGTTTCTTTATGATGGATTTAAGTTTATATTCCTCTAAATACTCATCATAATTTTCATCCTCTGTATTTTCCTTTATTTTAAGAATAATATCTGTACCGTAAGAAGCTTTATCGCATAACTCTATAGTATAACCTTCTGCTCCTTTAGATTCCCATTTGTATGCTTCACTGCTGCCAAAAGCTTTACTTATAACCGTTACGGTATCTGCTACCATAAATGCAGAATAAAAACCTACTCCAAATTGTCCTATTATATCATATCCATCTTTTATTTCATTTTCTTTTTTAAATTTTAAAGATCCGCTCTTTGCTATAACTCCAAGGTTTTCTTCAAGTTCTTCCTTAGACATACCGATACCGGTATCTGAAATCTTTAAAATTCTATTTTCCTTATCCGCAGAGATTTTAATCAAATAATTGTCCTTTTCAAAGGTTAGTGAACTGTCGGTTAATGCCTTATAATAGATCTTATCAATGGCATCACTGGCATTAGAGATAAGCTCTCTTAAAAAAATCTCCTTGTGAGTGTAAATTGAGTTGATCATCAAGTCTAGCAGTCTTTTGGATTCCGCTTTAAATTCCTTTGTTTCCAATTTAACTCTCTCCTTTCAAAACAAAACATTTTATAATTATTAAATATTTAAGCTTAGGTTGTTAGCACTCTTAACAGTCGAGTGCTAACCCACAACCTTTATATACCACATTTTAATTTTCATGTCAATAGTTCAATATAATAGACTTTCGTGTTCTATCCCTTCAACAACTTAAATTGCTCAACATCAAACAGTCCCAAATCCGTTAACCGCAATTCAGGTATAACCGGCAACGCAATAAAAGATAAGGTTATAAACGGATCTATACAATCCGGTACTCCCATATTTCTCAATTTAATAATCATATTTTTTGTTATGCTCTGTACTTCACTACTAGCTTTCGTACTTAATAATCCTCCAACTTCCAAAGGAAGATCCCCTGTTACCATTCCTTTAGAAACAATAGCGTATCCGCCTTGGATTTCTTTTATATGATTAACGGCAGCTATTATATCCATATCATTATCACCTACAGCAATAATATTATGTGAATCATGAGCTACTGAGGTAGCTACAGCACCGTTTTTTATACCGAAGCCTTTAAGTACAGCCACTGCCACATTGCCGGTATTTTTATGTCTTTCTATAACACAGAGCTTGGAGTAAATTTCATTTGGTATAAAGTAACCTTCACTTTGAGGAACAGCCTCATATAACTTTTTAGTAATAATCTGATATGGCACCATCTCAATAACATGACTTTTATAGTCTACCTTTAATTGCAGCTTTTCATTTGTAAGCTTATTAAACGCAACACTATTCAACATAGTCTTTTCTATGGAGTGTGGTTTATATTCTTCAAGGAATGTGTCATTTACAAGCTTACCGCTTTTTATTACATGTGATACATTCATATCTGTCAAACTGCTTACAATTACTAAATCAGCCTTGTAGCCAGCAGCAATTGCTCCAAGCCTTTTTAAACCATAGGCTTTTGCAGAATTATAGCTAGCCATTTTTATTGCACTAATCGGATCCATTCCTAAATCAATAGCACGCTTTATATTCCAAAGTATATGTCCTTCTCTCTGAATATCTTCAATATGCTTATCATCTGTACAAAACATAAAATTCTCATAAGGCAGCTTTTTTGAAAGTAAACCCGTTACTATTTCTGTGAGATTCTTAGCTGCACTGCCTTCTCTTATGAGCACCTTTAACCCTGCCTTTACTTTTTCATATGCTTCCTCAAAGGTTATACATTCATGATCCGTATCTATTCCTGCGCAAACATATGCTTGAAGTGCTTTTCCGGTAAGAGTTGGTGCATGTCCGTCCTTAATTTTATTTCTATTAAGCTGCAGCTTGTTTAGTATGCTATCTTCCCCGTTGACGACGTCATTAAAACACATAACTTCACAAAGCCCTAAAACCCTTGGATGATTTATATATGCTTTCATTTCTTTAGA
>JAEZDX010000266.1 GCA_023417975.1 Bacillota bacterium | reverse complement strand
TCTAAGCCTTCTTCTCTAGCTATTCTGCTCATGGGACATCCATTTGCCTGCCTAAATAACAATCCATTTTCGTTACTTTCTTCCTCTACCAAGTTTCTTTCCCCAAATAATAGAATAACGTTTTTTAATGTATTCTCTCCACATTTTTTTGCAAAGTTATGTCCTTCTTTAACTGCACCATCAATCTCAGCTCGATGAACGATGCTAAGTACTTCATCACCAAATCTATCCTTCATTGCATTTACTACATCAAAAGTATGACACAAATACCATCTAAGCAGTTCCTTGTAATCTACTTCCATGTCTTTAACAACATCAAAAACATCCTCCCCATATCTGTCTCTTAAAGAAGTAATAATTCTCTCCAACCTACTCATCTGAAACTCATGAAGGTCATAGGCAAAATCTATATTTACCAGCAAGTCCTTTGTTGAAGGTTTAATATTATCCATACATAGTCCCCCTTAAATTAATAGATTTAATGGTGTAGGTTGTTTTAGCAGAAACCTCCTTCTTCCTTTATATTAAATTATTCATATATTGTTCTAACAGTATATACCATAATCAAGCCAAGTATAAGACTGGTAATTATTGCAATTTTATGGTATAATGTATATAGAAGCAAAAGAAGGAGAACCCTCATAATACAATAAGTATTACCTATACTCCTAATATAGCTAACTATTTACAAAGTCAATAATCAGCTTATTAACCATGTCCGGATTATCTTGATTTGAGTTGTGTCCTGCGTTTTCAATAAAATAAAGTTTGCAATTGCTATCACTTTTTGCCCAGGGCTCAGCAATCTTCTTAATATTACCTGTTTTATCATCTGAACCGCAAAGCAACAATACAGGTTGTTTAAACTTGAATTCCGGATCATAGTGAAGACATCCCGTTAAATCCGTTATAATATCAATAAAGGTTTCTTTATCTATCCTTTCAAAGCAATCCTTAACGTATTGCTTTACACCGGCTTTGTTTCCGCAAGCATCAGCGCTTTGCTTTATAAGTAGCTTCCATGGATAGCAGTTAAATATAAACTTAGTACTTTTTAGTGTGCACTTTTCCACAAATGTAAGCTTACCTGTGTTTTTGGTACAATCAATAAGCACTAATTTCTCTACTAGCTCCGGATAATAATAAGCTATTTCCTGCGCTAGATTACCACCCATTGATTGCCCTATAAGAATTGCTTTATCAATGTTATAAATTTCATATAGTTTTTTGCAGTCACTTATCATATCCTTAAACTTAAATTTTTCTCCTTGCTCCAATTTAGACAAACCGTGTCCCCGCGAATCCCATGCGATTAAATTGAAGCTATCGTCAAATGCGTTAAATTGCTCACTAAACATTTCATGATCAACGCCTGCTCCATGAAAAAATAGCACCCACTTGTTCATTGTTCCCTTTCGATACCAATATTGAATGTTACAATTCAAATTTTGAAATTCCAACTGCCTAGTTTTATCATCCATAGTAAGCTCCCCCTTATATTTATCAAACTTCAACTATTAATTTTAACTTGCCCGATAACCTGTTGAAGATTCAGGATTTTCGAACAAGTTAAAATTAAGTTTTCGTATTGGATATCTATAGATTAATCAAATATTCTTCTTTGTAATAATACTTTTTCAAAGAATTCATCATAGCCTTAAACTCACATACCTTCTCTTGAATCTTCGTAATATCCAGATCCTCCATTCCGCGCATACACCCCTCTGCTACAGAAAGGACTATATCAAGCAATATCTTTACATCCTTTGGATTTATAAATTTATCATAATCGATAATATTTAATATCTCCTCTTCCTCTGTTTGCAGCATTAATCTTTTTCTTATATGCAGCTCAAGCTCTATCTCTTCAAAGGTTTCATAATATGCTCTCGTAATAAACTTATACAAATATGGATAGTCACAAATAATTTTCATTCTACGTTCCACAGTTATATTGATCAATTGAAAAAAATCATTCCTTTTTTTATCAATACTCTCTTTTCTCTTTTTATCAAGAAAGCCAATAGCAGTATCAAATAAAAACAGATAGTATTCCTTTTTGTTTTTAAAATAATAAAACAATAATGACTTGGATATATCAGCTTCATTAGCAATTGCAAGCATTGAAGCTTTTTTATAAGGATATGCTGCAAAGAGCTTGTATCCGGAATTGAGTAAGTTTTTTTGTTTATCTAATGGCAGCTGAAAATAAGCTTCATTCATAGTGTTCTCCTTTATAGACCAAAACGGTCAGTAGATTAATTTTATTTTAAATCTACTGACCGTTTTTTAGAAGACCTTAAGTCTAACCTAATTCTATATACGAGGTGTAACCCCAGTAATAATTAATGTTGCCCATTCACTATCTTCATTGTCAACCCACTGGCATTCCACATCTAAATATTTGAGCCATGAATTAAGCCCATAACTTTTCTTACTTATGTTAGGGCATTTTCTGCCATGCTGTTCTTTTATAGCCTCTAGCAATTCAATTTGCTCAGCCTGACCTAACTCTTTATTTACTAATTCCAGTATTATATCCAGGCATTGTGTATATGCTCTTCCATCCTCAACATAAATTTCATTTGAATAAACTTGTCTTTCCTTATTTAATAAATCAATTGTTTCATTAATCTCTTCTTTATTAGATAAGTACTGCTTTGCTCTTCTTAACGCTTCAATATCTGCATCTAATTTGTTTATCTTCTTTTCTAAATTTTCTTTCATCATTAACATACTCTCTTTTCATATTTGAATTTGCCTTCACAAAAACTTTAGTAAAGGCCTATTGATTATACCAGTATTAATATATTATTACCATTTATTTTATTTATACATATCCAACTTCAGCTATTAATTTTGACTTGCTGGATGCAAAATTTCTTCTTAATGAAGAAAAAGGTCACTTTTGTTACCAATAATAAATGATTGAACATAGTGAAAAAAAATGTTATCATATCAATGTTAAACTCAGTATAGGGAAACAACTTCAACTATTAACTTATACATACTCAAAAAGTGCTGAAGATTCACTCTTTTGAGGCATGCATAAGTTAAGTTTTCGTAATGTTTCTCTGAATATACACAATACCTTAAAATACAGCGTAAAATTCAATTGAGAATATAACATATTGAGGAGCTTATTTTTATAGGCTCTTTTTTTACTCTATAGGAAATAATAAAAGCAAAAGCGCCGACAGACGATTTTTTTATGATAAAGAGGAGAAAAAACATGATAAAAGTGCATAACTTGTCCTACTCATTCCCACAAAAGGATTTATATAATAACATTTCATTTACTTTAGAAGATGGCCAACATTGTGCCTTTATAGGAACAAACGGCAGCGGAAAAAGTACATTGATTGATATGCTTATGGATCCGGAAAAATATATGTTCGATGGTACATTAGAGATATCCCCAAATTGCAGAGTTGGGTACGTAAGTCAATTCTCACATCTGGACAAAATAAACGGAATTACAGTTTTCGAATATATAGCTGAAAACTTTATTAAACTGCAAAATGAAATAACAGCCATTTGTACTGAAATGGAAACCGCTTCGGATATTGATGCTTTACTGGAAAAATATCAACAAAAGCTAGAAGCCTTTGATGCAATTAATGGGAATGATTTCGAAAACCTCATTGATAAACAGCTAAGGGTTGCAAACTTAATCAAGTGTAAGGATCTAATGGCATCTGAGCTTAGCGGCGGCGAATTCAAGCTTATTCAAGTAATTAAAGAAATGTTAAATAATCCTGACTTAATGATTATGGACGAACCCGATGTGTTTTTAGATTTTGAAAACCTCAATGCTCTTAAGGATCTTATTAATTCCCACAAGGGAACGATTTTAGTAATTACTCACAACAGATATATATTGAATCATTGCTTCAACAAAATTCTGCACCTCGAGAACAAGGAACTCCAAGAATTTGATGGAAGCTATATTGAGTATAACTTCTCATTACTTCAAGCTAAAATTGAGTTACAAGAACTTGCTGCTGCTGATAATGAAGAACTTGAGAGAAACGAGATCATAGTAAATCAACTAAGAAAAAGAGCCACTACTGACGCTAACAGTGCTAGAGGAAGATCTCTAAGGGCTAGAGTTAAATATCAAGAAAGATTAGAAAAACGTAGAATTAAAGAGCCCTTTGTGGAAATTAAACAGCCGGATATCCGTTTACCTGCAGTAAATGCAATAGAAGAAGCCACAGCTTTAAAGGTCAATGATTATAGTATTGCCTTTGAAGATATGCTTCTGGAAAAGGTTAGCTTTGAAATTAAAGCTGCCGATAAGGTTGCCCTTGTAGGTTCAAATGGTACTGGAAAAACCACCTTACTCCAGGAAATCTTTAAAAACAATCATGCTTCTATTGAGATAAATGAACAAGTTAAAATGGCATATTTATCTCAACTTCAGGGTAAAACCCTAAATGAGGCTAATACCATACTTGAAGAGTTCTTCGATGCCGGTTTTAAAACCCATGAAGAGATTGAAGCATATCTTTCAAACTATGGTTTTGAAGGAGAAGCTATTAATCAAAAGATAGGTTCTTTATCCGGCGGAGAAAAAAATATACTTCAATTGGCTAAAATTTCTTCCAGTAATGCATCCCTGCTGCTGCTCGATGAGCCTACAAGCCATTTAGACACCTATTCACAAATAGCCCTTGAAAAGGCCATAGAAAACTATGAGGGTGCAATTCTCATGATTTCTCATGATTTCTATACTATAGTTAACTGTATGGATTATGTTTTAATCATTGAAGATAAGACAATTAGAAGGATGAGCATTCGAAAGTTCAGAAAGATGATTTATGAAGGTCATTTTGACAAGGACTATATAGAAATTGAACAAAAGAAGAAACTAGTTGAAACAAAAATAGAATTAGCTTTAGAAGCTACTGATTTTACCCGTGCAAAAGCTTTATGTGAAGATTTAGAACAGTTGATTAAATTACTCCAGGTTCAGTAATTTGCCGGATCCTTTATACCAGCTGCGCCGAGTTTACGATATTCAATATTATAATCGTCGGCATCAGCTGGACTAAAAATCTTTTTACCAGTTCACCACCATTAAGCTAATAAAAAAATGCATACTAGAGGTAATGTTTTGCGTTCAGTTGCTGTTCTAGAATATCAGCGAGTTTTTGTATATATGGGCTAAGCGTTGCTGCCCATTTTGTTGTGACGCTGTCATTTTGGTATCTTAACGGATTATTGCGAATATTAATAACTTTTTTCATAATATCATCATCAGGGAAAAGACCTTCCTTGATTGCCCATTCAACTGCTTCGGTTTTTGCAACTACTTTTAATGTGTTTATAGTATACAGGCATCTTGCAATATCCAGAATCCATCCGCATGATTTAATGGACTCTCCTGTTTCTTTTGCATGCTTTCTTATAGTAAAGTAATGATTTCGTACTGCCTCCATTATTTCTTGCCTTGAAGGATATATAATAAATTGTCTGAAATCATCACCAATTAGTAAATGCCCGTTTTCAAGCAGTTCTATTTTTGAAAATGGGTCAAGCTCATAAG
>JAEZDX010000184.1 GCA_023417975.1 Bacillota bacterium | reverse complement strand
CATTTAACAACCATTGAGCAGCTGTTGAACCTTCTGTAGACGCCGTCATTACCTCCAAAGCCTCAGCAGCAGCACCATTCCTTATTGCACTTATTGCCAAAAGAACATTGCTGGCTTCTTGAGCAATATTATTGATTCCTTGTATAATGCTGCTTGCCTCTATAGCTGTATTCAAAATCCATTGTGCTGCTGTTGAATTCTCGGTTCCCTCTTTCATTGCCTTAAGCGTCTCAGCTGCGTTGCCGTTTCTTATTGCCGTTATTGCTGTTAATACATTATTACTTTCCTGTAAAGCATTATTTGCCATCAGTGCTCCCTTATAAACCGATAAACCTCCGGATAAGGCTGTCATACCACCTTCTAAAATAGTACTGTTATTAGCGAGCAGCAATAGCGCATCCTTTGTAGTGCCGGCAACCAATCCTGTTGATTCCAGTACTTTATTTAGCTCTGCAACTTTGTCCTCACTACCTTCAACTGCACTAATTAATTTTTCAAACTTACCTAATGTACCATCCCCGTTTAAAAGTACTTCCTGTAATGAATTTAAAATATCCACCTATTCAACCTCCTTTCCTTTTGACTGATCAAAGCTTTTTATAAGCTCTGCTTCTTTTAATATGAGCTCTTTATTTTTTATATTTGTTTCACTATTGCTTTGAAGCATTTTGTTTTTATAATCTTCGAAAGAAATAGGTTCTTCCATAAACATATGTTCTAGGTTCCATCTTTCCCACAACTTATCCTCTGCGTCTTTTCTATATGCGGTTTTTATTAATTCGCAGCCGTCTTCTATACTCATTTCCATCACATATGAAAGGTTATTGTATCTATGCAGCAATAAATCCATGCACTCAAATTCATCCTCTATTTGAGTGCCGTAGATAAAAAACTTCCTAAATTCTCTTGTCCAAACAACTCCTTCACAAGCTGCATGAATTTATCTACTTCCATTTCTTCTATTTCCTTTGGAGCTCTCCCGTCTAGGTCACCCAATAGCTTATAAACTTCCTTCTCTGCATTGCCTACATTCTCAACAAAGAGCATTAGAAAGTCTATTTGAAAGTCCTGAGCAGCTTTCTTTTTTTCTTCCTCCGGTACACCTGTAATACTCCTTGTCAAAGCCTTTATGTCTTCCTTTATATTCATTTTCTTTATAATCTTGCTTAAGCTGAATAAGTCTGCGGTTTTAAGTTTTCTCATATTCATCCCTCCGATAATTTTATATAGCAAAAATGCAAAGAGCACGCAACTCTTTGCATTTTAAATTAATATTAAGATAATCTTCCTTAAGTTATTCTTTTACCAATCCCTTGGCTTTACTATGCCTGTGGTGTAAGCTTTGGGAAATGCACTTCATACGGAAGCACTGATGGATTGTTAGGATCCACATGTGCGGTAAAGGTTACCGGCATAACATTGTCCTTACTGTCTTCTCTCTTAGCTTGTATACCATCAATGTTTAATGCATTCTTTATGATTATTACAACCGGCTTATCGCTTCCGCTGATTTTTCCTACTAAGGCTATATTATCGATGTAATCTGCATCCGTTATTATAGTTTTGCTTGTAATAATGTCATATTCATTGCTTGTTTCAGTATCAACTTGTCCAACCAACGCCATCTTCAGTATATCTGAGGTAAGTTCAAGCAAATTAGTTTTCAAAGTTATATCTACATCCGTCAAGAATTCCAGTCCTCTTACATTGCTGCTTTTAACTCCATCGATCTTTGGCTGATAAAATTTTGGCTTGACATCAAATTCATTACCTCCTGAGGTAGCTCCGATTAAAGCTTCATTTGCCAATCCGTAATTTTTGTATAATGCTCCTGCATCAATCATTAAATGATTAAAACTTGTTGAGTTTACTCCTACTGTATTTGTACTATTCATATTATCACATTCCTCTCTTATTTTTTATAAACTTTCATTTGAAATTGCAATCGTCTTGTTTGTATTTCCGGTTCTGTACCTTCAGGCATGGTTTTAAAAGGATTATGCTTAAAAATATAACTATACATTTTTTCATTGTTTATCTCATATTTGTTTAGCACCCCTTCTATACTTTCTGCTATGCTCTCAATTTCGTCCGTAGTATCCTTATTATCCCGAATATCTATTTGAACGAGATGCAAATCGGAAAATTCATTGTTAATAACTGCTTCAGGGAAATTTAATTCAACATATGGATACACTTTTGTCTCACTGTCTGGATAATGCGCTATATAGCACTGACATATCGGTTGAATTAAGCTCTTTATGAGTTCATACTTTTCTGTCAAACTTTATCACCCCCTAAAAATTCCTTTTTCTTTTATAAGCTTAGAAGAAAAATTGCTTCTCCCTCAAAGCTATTGATGAACCATAATAACCACCTCCTTTAAATTTATAGAAATAAAAAATCGCCTCAGGTGTTTAGACAGAGATTTCTATCTCACCCTTGACGATATTTTGCAGTTCTTTATTTGGCGTGAAAAAAAGACACTCTTATTCCTGAGTGCCACTGTTTTTTATTTCGCCTATGGCTATATTATATCACATTCATTGTCAAAATCACTGCCATTTTACTGCCACGGCTTTTGTTACTAAACAGAAAAAACACCCGATAATACGAGTGTTTCCTTTTCTTTTTTCGCCTATAGCTATATTATATCACATTCACTGTCAAAATCACTGCCATTTTACTGCCACTACTATATGGCACTTATTCCGTGTAATTGTATTGAGAATGTCTTAAGCGCTTGGTTTTTGCACCTATAGAAATTTCTTTCACTGCAGCCTGTATGCTTATACGCAGTTTCATCTCTTAATCCATCAATATACCAGGCCCGTAATATCTTTTGTTCAACCTCCGGTAAATTAGCTATAGCCTTGTCCATCTTTTCGATGGTCTTTTTTGTTATTATATACTCCTTTTTTTTAACTTGAAGTTTGTACATTTTATTTATAAGCTTATCATCCTGCAATAATGGGCCATTACCCTTTGGCATATCGGAATATTGTACAGCATTCAATTGCCCTGCATTAATCTCTGCCTTTAACTCCCTTATATCCATTTCAAGATTCTCCAATGCCCTTTGGAGATTTTCATAATTTTTCAGATATTCAACAGCGTCATCAATATAGTTCATAAAACCACCTCCTAATACAATATTACCATTTTACCGAACTATAATAAAACCTATTTTTCAACCATTAACGAACAACAGTTCTTGTTTTTATAGACTTTTCTGTGTTTTTTTCCATTTATCTTATAATGGTATATTTTTATGGTTTACTTTACCGAACTATATGATATACTAATGATATGGTATATCATATAGTCTAGGGGGAATTTAAATGTCTTTAGGGAATAATGTTAAGAACTTAAGAAGAAAAAAAGGATATTCAATTATGAAAATACGAGAATTGACCGGTTTGTCAAAATCAACTATAAGTGAGCTTGAAAATGACAAAAGCAGTCCTACTGCCGAAACACTTAAAAAGATTGCCGATGCCATAGACGTTAATGTTGAAGAGTTCTTTAAAGAACACTTTAATGAAGCTTCTCCCGAATACATTCACTCAAATATTGATAATACCAAGTTACATTTTGAACCCCATGCTTCCATGGAAGAACAAAAAAAACAGTCTGAAGCCTTTGATTTAATTCCAGAGGAATTCACCAGTGCTGACGAAGCAAGAATTTATATTGGCAAGCATCAAATATTTTCATCGGACGGCTTTAATGTGAATAAGCTCAGTGATGAGGAAGTATTGGAATTCGCCAATGCCTTACTGGACCAGATGAAAATGGTTAGCTATAAATATAGAAAATAATCCTATATCTTTTGAGAATTAACGAATGAGAGGATGATTCTATGGAGTGGATTGATCAAATAATAATAGGTATATTAGATACTTATGAAACCAATGATCCATACGAAATCTTAAAAAGGCTGGAAATAGAGGTTATTAAAGCCGAGCGTGATAATCCTATTTTATTAAACAGAAACTGCGTTTATATAGCCGAATTTAATTCCATTTTTTTAAGAAACGATCTAATCCTAAATTACGAGCTATTTTATCTAAGACATGAATTAGGACATATAATTATGCATCTCGATTCAAATAATGCAATGATAAGAAATGATTGGAAAATTGAGAAACAGGCTAATTACTTCGCTTTTAAGCTAAGCAATATAACCTTGGATGAAGCTTCTCTTTATCAAATGACCTTGGAACAAATATCAAGTTATCTAGAGCTTCCGTATCAAGTTCTAAAGCAACTGATTTAGTATTTAAAAGTCAGCAGAAGGGTAAATCTGCTGACTTATTTTTGTTTAAATACATGGAATCTTAACTGTAACTGTAGTACCGTAACCAATCTCGCTTTCAATTTCTACTCCGTAATCATCTCCAAACATAAGCTTAATTCTATTATTTATATTGGAAAGGCCTATACTTTTACCAATAAAACTGTTTTTTACTCTCTCCGAATATTCCATATTCAGCTTTTCTTTAATGCTATCCAACTTATCCTTATCTATGCCTTTCCCTGAATCGTATACTTTAAAGCATACATCTCCATTAACATCAATATCACCGCATACACAAAGCTTTCCTCCAGCGTCCATACTTTCAAGTCCATGATATACTGCATTTTCAACAATGGGCTGTAATATCATTTTAGGTGTTTTCATTTCCAATAGCTTTTCATCAACCTTTACTTCCATTAGAAATTTGTTTTCATATCTGATGGAGATAATATTCATATATGACTCAATACATTGAAGCTCTTCACCTATTAAAACAAGCTCGTCCATTTTAATGCTATATAAAAATATATTTGAAATATACGAAATTATCTGTGCTATCTCTTTGTTACCGTTCTCAAGACCTATACTGCTTATGCAGCTTAATGTATTATTAAGAAAATGCGGGTTAATTTGGCTTTGCAGAGCAGAAAACTCAGCCTGCTTTTTGCTTAGCTCTGACTCATACAATCTGGCTTGAGTATTCAATATGTTTTTAGTCATATCTTCCATTTTGTCAATCATATTATTTATATCATTTGCTAGAAGTCCAACTTCATTTGTTGAACGTACCTTTACTCTAAAGCCCATGTCTCTTTCACCGATTTTTTTCATATCGGTTACAAGTCCTATGACAGGGCGTGACAGACTGTTAAAGAATAAGTATCCCATAACAAGCATGCTTAATATTATGCCAATACCTGCTATTATACTTGTATTTCTGATACTATTCATGTCAGATGTCAACTCAGCTACCCGTATAATGCTTACTATTCGCCACCCCTCTGCCTGTTCCAGTTTTTTTTCCTGAACTATTACATCTTCACCATTAATTTTTGTTTTTCCCCCACTAGCTAAACTACCCATATCTACTGAAAGTAAATCCTTCAATAACACTCCCCGTAAACTTTTATTATTTGATGCAATTACCTCATCTCCTCCATTCACTATATATAAAGTAGAATTTGGAGTTAATTCAGTATTTTTCACAAGTTCCTGAACTTTATTCACGTTTATCTCTACTGAACAGAAGCCTGTTTTTTGAGAAAAGTTTACTCCTCCAATAGTTTCAATAATTGGCGCTACGTAGAAGAAATAATCACTTCCTGCTTTTTCATCTTTCAGCATGTTTGTAAACATACCTTTTTCAACGAATCCGCTGTCATTTCTATATTTATTAATGAAAACATCATATTTATTAGTAAAAAAAACATCACTATTTGCAGCAGCCAAGCTGTTGATTCGTCTTCCTTGATTGTCATAAATAGCTATTCCATTCACATAAAGATTGAAGGATTTCATATATTCCATTAAATCAATTACAAAGGTACCTACATCAAAATTTCTCGTATAATCGTCCTTCTCAATAGTAAACTTTTGTATATTTCTATCGCAAGCAATTATGTTTGTACTTACCTTTATGTCGTTAAAAACCGAATCCACCTTTTGCCGTGTCTGCTCAATTATTTTATTTTCATAATTTGCTGCTCTTTTCTGTGTCAGGTTATTAAAGCTATAATAGTAGTAGATTTCCATTATTGTAAATATTGCAATTGAAAATATAAATATAAGTGATATCTGATGTTTTAGTTTTATTTTACTAATCCGCAAATTTACCACTCCAATCTTACAAAAATGGTTATATAAATCCATATATCTTCTATTTGCCAATCTAAGTTCAATCAGCTTTTTCTATATTTAGCCGGCGTTATACCACATTGCTTCTTAAACACTTTATTAAAATAATAATAATCAACATAGCCTACCTTTGTTGCAACTTCATCAATAGATAAATCTGTGCTTTTCAACATCTCACAAGCCTTTTTTATCCTCAATTCAGTCACATATTCCGAAAATGTCTTGCCTAAAAGACTTTTAAATAGTTTGCAGCAATATACTTGGTTAATAAAAAATTTTGCCGATAAGTCTTTAAGGTATAACTCATATTGGTAATTACTTTCAATGTATTTGATCATATTAGTAAAATATGAGTTTATATCTCCATCATCTATAGCTTGGCTATTCATTTGCTTTATATATAAATATATGTCATTTAAAAAACTGCATAACGACTCAAAGTTTTCAAAGCGCTCCTTCAGTTCAGAGTAGTTTAAAAAATCAAGCTCCATGTATCTCAGTTCTTCATAATATGTGCCTACCAACACACTGACTGTTTGGTTCCATAAATAAACTACTTCACCCATACCAAAATCATTTTGTTTGAAAAAATTCATATGTCTTTCAATTAAGCCATCCATTTCTTCAAACTTCTTATCTTTAATAATAGAGGAATTCTTATCTATCAGTGGTTTAACCATATTAAGTTTTTGTTCATATATAAATATACCTTTTTCTTCATTTAAAAATATTTTTGAGGCGGCAATATCTGATTGCTTTATGAGTTTAGCAATATTTTCATAACTATCGGAAATACTGCTAATTCCAACAGCTTTTATATCTGAAACCTTCAGAATTGATGAATCAATTAAATTATCCAAATCAATTTTTTGTTGGCTTTTTAGTATATATAGTGTCTTTCTTGCTCCAAATTCAACTTGTAATGCATCTTTAACTTGGAAAAACTTTATATCATTATAGTCCTTTCTCTCACTATGGGAGTAAACTGTAAGTACACGAAAAAAATGGTCCGATGAGTTATGAAAAAAATGGGTTAAGTTTTCTAGTTCAGTTTTATCATTTGAAGTCAGAGCTTCTAAAAGCATGTTGTTTTTCACATTTCTCTTTTTGGAAAAATGCAGTGCCAGCTTTTCTATTAGCTGATCTACTCTTCCAATATCTATAGGTTTTAGGCAGTAATCAAGCGCACCATATCGTAAAGCCTCCTGTGCATAAACAAATTCAGCAAAGCCGCTTACAATAACAAACTCAACATCCATTCCCTTTTCTTTTGTTCTCTTAAGAAGCTCAAGTCCTGAAATTTCAGGCATCCTTATATCTGTTAATACAAGATCAGGACTCTTTTCACATATAAAATCAAATGCTTTATGAGCGCTTGTAAATTCCCCTATTATTTCGAATCCGTATTTATTCCAATTAAATGCATTGCGTATTCCTTTTATCATCTTCGGTTCATCATCTATAATAATAACACTATACATATATACCCCCTCATTAGCCTCTAATACTATCAATTTTTGATAGTATATCTTACCTTGTATCCTATCTCCAGTAACTTACAGTATTTATTTGCGATGACTTTTTCAATACCGAACACGCTGTAGTTAAAACCTTTACATTGTTCTCACAAAAATCATATTCACACCATTCTAACAAGGATAATCTCTCCCTGCCTGATTGATATTAAGATTATAACCGTTTACCGCCAATATAACAAGATAAGAAGCCTCACACGCACACGATGAAAGCCTATGGGCATAACTCTGTCTGTTATGTCCATAGGTTTTTTTACAATGCCAAATATAATAGCAATAAGCTGCTGATACCTATGTTATGCCAGCAGCCTATATGCATATTAATTTTTACTTCTTATTTGTTTGCATTGCTTTGTAGATCTTTACATTTTCATCTGTAACTGCCTTACCGCCTGCAGCCATATACTCCGAAACCAGCTTATCATACAAGCCATCAAATTCTGAAGGCTTACAAATTATAAGCTTATCAGTCATTGCTTTGTTCATATCACTAAGTGTTTTACCATACTTAATATTGGACTCATTTGGAGTATCATAGAAGAAGCTCGTGTAAGTATCTGTTGTATTTATTTTGTAGGATTGCTCTGCAACAGTTTCAAGTCCAGGACAGGATGCAGCTAGAGCCTTTATATTTTTCTCTTGATCACCAAGTTCCACGCCATTTACAACTAAAGTATAGTCAAGATTCAAATAGCTTGTTTGCATATTGTCACCAGTCTGAGGTATAACTTGAGGAATACCGTTAGCCATCTTATGGTTAACACCTTCTTTTCCATATTGTAAGAAGAATATTACGTTAGGATCAGCCATCCAGTTTAAGTACTTCATTGCCAGTTCTGCATTTTTGCTGCTCTTAGGTATAATTACATTCACACCGTTTTCATTATAGGCAATTTTCTTATACTTTCCTTCATAATTCTTAAAAATATCTACAGGAATATAGTTTGCATTAGGCACATTGGCTTTTAAAGGTTCACTGATATTTTGTCTTAAAGGATAATCCCAGTTAGCGCAGAAGAATCCGACTTTACCGTTTGTAAGGTCAGCATCGGCTTGCTTAGCCGTTTTGTCCAAAGCAAAATCAGGGCTGATTAATTTTTCATTATAGCATTTGTTAAGGAATTTCATGGCTTCCTTGTTTCCCGGTTTTAACCAGTTAGGAGATGTAACAAAATCTTCATCTGTCTGTTTCTGCCAATAAGATTCAAATAAATTTCCAAAACCGTAATTCATGCCGGTTTCTGCAGTTACCCAAGGAATAACTCCTTTTACACCGCCAGGATTCTTATCTCTGAATGCAACTAAAGTATTATACAATTCATCAGCATTAGTAGGAACAGGCATTCCTAGCTTATCCAACCAATCCTTTCTTATAAACATACCACCCCATGCAAGAGATGTTCTCTTAGCCGGTATTGCCATCTGTTTTCCGCCGAAAACTCCATAAGAAAGAACTTTATCACCAAGGTACTTCTTTAAATCTTTACCATATTTGTCTAATAAACCGCTCAATTCCATGATACCATTGTCTTTATAGTATCTTGATACTGTTGCACTGTCATAAGTAAATGATATATCCGGTGCCTCACCTGATGCCATCAATACATTGAGCTTATCAACTTCCTGTGACCTAGGTACAGAAATATATTTTACTGTAGCATTATACTTTTTTCCAAAATTTTCATTCACATATCTTGTCCATGTATTATTATTCAAATCCGGCTGTCCTTGCACTCCTCTGTCAAATATTTCAACAGTTAACGTAGCCGGAGAACCTGATGATGTTCCGTCTGATTGATTTCCGTCTTTGTTACTTTTACCGCACCCCGCCATTACACTTGTCAATAGGGTGGAAGCCAGCAATAAACTATAAACTTTTCTATTTTTCATTTCGCACTCCCCTTTATATATATTGTTTTATAAAAATTAAGTAAGACTTAATATTTATCAGCCCTTTATTGCCCCGGTCATTACACCGTCAACGAAGTATTTCTGAAGTTTAGGATAAACAAGTAGTATTGGAATTGTCGCAAACATTACACTTGCAGCTTTCAATGACTCAGGTACTATTAAAGCTGCAATACCTTCACCTTGCTGTGTATCCAACTGCTGATTTGCAGTTATTATTTGATAGAGCTTCAATTGCATTGGATACAGATTGGTCTTGGTTATATAAAACAGTGCATCTTGGAACCCATTCCATCTTCCAACCGCATAGAATAAACTTAAAGTTGCTATACACGGTAAAGATAACGGAAGAATAATTCGTGTAAGTATTCCAAATTCATTACAGCCTTCTATAGCTGCCGCTTCTTCCAAGCTTTCCGGAAGTGATGTAAAGAAGGTCTTTAAAATTATCATATTAAAAACACTCATAGCTCCCGGTAAAAGCAGACTCCACACCGTATTTAGCAAGTGAAGATTCTTTACAAGCATATAGTCAGGTATTATACCTCCGCTGAAATACATTGTAATTATTATAGCGGCTAAGAAGAAGTTTCTTCCCTTTAATCTTTTCTTTGTAAGCGGATAAGCTGCACATATTGTCAATACCATACAAATTGCTGTATATAAAACCGTAAGCACTATAGTATATCCAAGTGTGTAAAGCATATTTTTATCGCTTAAAATAGTCTTATATGTTTCAATTGTGAACTCAACAGGCCAAAGGGCAACCCTCTGAGAAATAATAGCATTATTTGAACTCAGTGAAAGTGAAATTAAATACATAAATGGAATTAGGCAAGTTATAGCTACTAACAAAATAAATAAAATGATAAGTATATCAGCTAGATTAGTTCTTCGCTTTCTACTCAACAAACTCACACTCCCTTATTAACACTCATTTTCTTCAAATCAATCATCCCCCTCTGTCTCGTATTAAATATACTTTCAGTAAGCTTGGACAAAGGACGACAATCGATTACATCATGATTAAACATCATAAATTTAGTTTTACAAAACCTTTTCTATTGAATATGCTGCTGTGCAGTT
>JAEZDX010000145.1 GCA_023417975.1 Bacillota bacterium | reverse complement strand
CTTTTAGTCTTTTTACATAACCTCTGGCTTCATACGGCGTTATACAATGGAAATCTTGAAATGCCCTTGCAAAAGAATCCGGTGAACGATATCCATATTTTAAGGCAATATCAGCAATCTTCATGTTGCAATTATTAAGTTCAAATGCTGCAAGGGTAAGTCGTCTGCGGCGTATGTACTCTGAAAGTGTGATTCCTACGAGAATAGAAAACATTCTTCTAAAATACCCCTGAGAGCAAGAAGCCAGCATAGCTACTTCTTTAAAATCGATATTATTTGTAAGGTTCTTTTCAATATAGTCCAAAGGGCCATTCAATTTTTCAAGTAAGTCCATTTATTTTACCTCCATTTCATTAATAGGATACTATAAATGAAATGAGCGCTTCCGACTATTCTTGTACGATTTTGTAGGATATCATTTTCCTTGAGCTGACAACTAATAAAAAAATACAGCACAGCAATCTATCTTGACTTGATTGCTGCACTGTATAATATCTTTTAATCGTTAACGCAATGTCAATACTCATAATCGTACAATCCTACGGGCTAATCCTTATGGATGTTAGCATTCAAGCCTAGTGGTAATTTCACAATAAAAACACTACCTTTTCCAAGCTCACTTTGTACTTCAATCGTTCCTTCACATAGTTCTGTAATTCTTTTAACTAAAGTCAAACCCAGTCCATTTCCGGCTAATGAGTGGGAAGTGTCCCCTTGATAGAATTTGTCAAATATATGACTCATAGTTTCATCATTCATTCCGCAGCCGTTATCCTCAAGCCGAAAGATTGCCTTTTGTCCGCTCCGCCATAGGCCTACTTTTATTGCTACGCCGGTGTTCGTGAACTTAATGGCATTGTCAAGAAGATTAACCCAAAGCTGTTGGATTAGATTCTTTTCGCCAAATATATTAATTTCATCTTCAAGACTAATGTCCACGTGAAGATTTTTAGCGCTCCACTTTGGTTCTAACATTACAATGGCAAGTCTAATTTGTTCATCTAAACAATATATAGTTTTTTCGCTAATAATCTCTGTACTTTCTATCTTTGAAAGGTTAAGAACGTTAGTGGAAAGATGAACAAGCCGCTCTGATTCCTGCACAATTATATTCAGGTATTCCTGCCTTTCCTCGTCGCTAACATCACCCGACTGCAATAGTTTGGCAAAGCCACTAATGGAAGTAATGGGTGTTTTGAACTCATGAGAGAAGTTTCTCACAAAGTCGCTGCGCAGAGTTTCGATACCTTTTAACTCCTGCACCATCTTATTAAAGCTGACGGCAAGAGCATCCAATTCAAATACAAAACTGCCCTTTACCATAACCGCAAAATTGCCCTGAGATACCTTTTCTGTGGCTTTCATCATATCTCGGATTGGCTTAACAGAGCGCCGACTTAATAATGTTGCTATTACAACGCCCAAAAAGATACTTATATATACCGTTATGGCGATTACTCGTATTGGACTTGCGGTACCGTCTAAATCCATTATACCTATTTTGATTAACAAATAAGCTATGAAGCCCGCTGATAAAATGGACAAGAGCATGACAAAAAAAACTAAGGCCACCAAAGAAACCGCAACACTAATTTTCGGTGGAAGTATCTTTTTTATTTGCTTCATAGTCGCCTCCCGATTTTATACCCCAAGCCCCGCACAGTAACAATTTCAAAATCTGGGTTGTCTCTAAACTTATCCCTCAATCTATTTATATGAACATTCAAGGTATGCTCGTCTGTTTCAGTGTCCAATCCCCAAATTTCGTCCATTAGTTGATTGCGTGTGAAAATCATATTGGGATAACTCATAAGCTTAAACAGAAGTTGAAATTCTTTTTTTGGCAAAGCATGTTGTTCATTTTTCCATGAAACCGTAAGGGTACTATAATCCGCTGTTGTTTCGCCTAGGACAACTCTGTGTTCGGTGGCAATTTGCGCCCGTCGTAAAAGTGCCTTTACTCTAAATAGCATTTCTTGTTCATCAAAAGGTTTAGTCATATAATCATCAGTTCCTGCAAGAAAACCCTTATGCTTGTCTTTAGTCTCCTGATTGGCTGTTACCATTAGTATTGGAATATTCTCTCCCACATCTCGTAATTGCCGGCAAAGTTCATAGCCATCCATGCGGGGCATCATCAAATCCAAAACAATTAAATCAAATCCATGTGTTTCCATCCTGTCTAGTGCTTCAAGGCCATCTTTTGCAATATATGGGTTATATCCACCGCGCTTTAGAACAGCGCACATTAGTTTTTGGGTATTTATATCATCTTCTACAACTAAAATATCAAGCACTATAGGTCACCTCCATTTCAAAATATTATATCACTTTCAAAGTAAACTGAATATCAACGAAATTTTGAGTAAAAGTTGAGGTTCAGTTGATGTTTCAAAATTAGAGTTTATTTATAAAGTTAACCATCAATAAAAACGCAAAAAGAAATTAACAAAGGAAGTGTATAAAATGAAAAAGTTAAGTAGTGGCGGCTCAGCTGTAATCCAGTTGGATCGTCTCACAAAAAATTTTGGTGATTACCATGCTGTTAGCGATGTTTCACTTGAGGTAAATGGCGGCGAAATATTCGGATTCCTTGGTTTGAATGGCGCAGGCAAATCAACCACAATTAAAATGATGTTGTCATTGCTGAAGCCATCCTCCGGCAGTATCTATATGTTAGGGAATAAAGTAGATTCCGGAGCTCACAAGTTGTGGGAGCAAGTTGGATATTTGGAGGATGCTACTTATAATCCTGGGCTTACTGTAACGGAAAATCTAGATATTGCCCGCAGGATGCAAATGATAACCCACCGTGAGTCAATTGCCAGAGTAATACAAAAGCTCGGTTTAGAGGCTCATAAAAATAAGAAAGCGAAAAATCTTTCTCTTGGAAACAAACAACGGTTAGGGCTAGCTAAAGCAATGATTCACAATCCAAAGATTTTAATTTTGGATGAACCTATCAATGGCCTTGATCCAGCCGGTGTTGTGGAAATCCGTGAAATGCTTTTAGATTTATCAAGAAATTATGGTGTTACTGTTTTTATATCCAGCCATCAACTTGAAGAGCTTTCAAAGCTGGTTGACCGAATTGGCATCATCCATGAAGGCCGGTTAGTTCAAGAAATCAAAATGGCGCATTTGGAGCAGTCTTTACG
>JAEZDX010000125.1 GCA_023417975.1 Bacillota bacterium | reverse complement strand
TAACAGCAGCAGTAATTTGGAGTTTTTTAATCCTTTTACGTGATGGTAAACTTCGCATAATTCTTCTCCTCCTACAGAATCATTTAAAAGTTTTAGTTTAATCTTGGGGCTGGATAATCTTGATTTCACAGTACCTTCAGATACATAATAGACTATAGCTTTAGCAATTCTATATTTATTATATATATATTAGATGAACTTTAATATCTATTTGTTCCATCAGCATATTAAATATTTTTGTGTTATTATTCTTTGAAGAAGAACATGAGGAGGATTGTACGTGGAAATTATAAGGTCAATGTTTTATTTTATATTAGCAGGAATTTTTGAGATAGGCGGCGGTTATCTCATTTGGCTTTGGTTACGTGAAGGAAAGGGAATATTGTACGGGGTTGTGGGAGCCATAGTATTAATCATGTATGGCATTATTCCTACGCTGCAGCCTCCAAATGCCAATTTTGGCAGAGTGTATGCCACTTATGGAGGAATATTTATTGCTCTTTCGATATTATGGGGCTGGAAGGTTGACAATATATCTCCGGATAAATTTGACCTAATTGGTGGAGGCATCGCATTGATCGGTGTTATCATTATTATGTATGCTCCAAGAGGATAGGTTTTAATAAATACATAAGTTTCTTTAATTCTGTTTCGCCGGTAAAAATCAATAAGGCTTTCAAATACCGCATTACTCAGCAATGAAGGTGCGGTATTTTTGTTGACAAATTTGGAATTTAAAAGTAAAATTATACGTGTATTAAACATGTTTAGTTTTATGAGGTGATTTACTATGAGAAATGATGATACGAAAGAGCAACTTATATCGGCAACAATTGAACTCTTATTAAAGAGTGAGGATGCAACTCAAATAACTGCTCGACAAATAGTAGCAGAGGCAAAGACGAATTTAGCTATGATAAACTATTGTTTTAAATCCAAAGAAGAGCTTATGAATATAGCTATAGGTAGGATTATTTCTAATTCGGCTAAAAGCTTCATAGCCGCGAATGATGATAGTATATGTCCAAAAGAGCACTTAAGAAAAATGCTGTATAATCTCTGTGAAATAACCGCTTCGTATAGCCAGTACACAAAAATATCTATTCCATATATTTTGCTGCAAGGTGAAATAACTCAGCCTCTAGACGTTCTACCAATTATAAAGGAGCATTTCCGTAATAAAAAAAATGAAGCAGAATGCAGGATTATTGCCTATCAGATGATTTCTTTTATGCAACTAATATTTTTACGTTCAGATGATTTTTTTAAATACAGTGGTATAAATGTTTTTGATGCTGAGCAACGCAATGCTTTAATCGATATGCAGCTTAATTTGTTTTTAGGAGATGAAAAATAATAGATCAAAGTGCATGGAAATTGGCAGTACAATGCCTTTTTATCTTATATGATCTCATACTTTTTAGTGGGAAGGGGGAGGAGTTGGTATGGAGTTGTTATTAAAGATTTTAGGCGTGTCATCAATAATACTACTAATATCTACAATCATTTGCGGACTATGGATTAAATTTCATCCTGTTGGAAATGATTTAAACTTTCATTTTAAACTTTCAATAGCTTCAGTAATATTGTCACTTATAACGATTATTCTTTTTATGATAAAAAAGTAGGTTATAGCTTCAAATTTGAGAGCTTTGATTTTGAAAATTCTATAGCTTGCGGCAAATAAGCTCTAATAACCTTCATCTATGCGTAAAACATATGGAATAGTTTGGACGAATATGATATGATTACAAATAATTAGCTAATAATTACAAAAATATTAGCTGAAATAATTTGAAGGCTTGGGAGGTGGTTGTATGCTTGAAGGCGATATTTGTGACATTACAGACATTTTACTAAAATTTAAAAGGAGATGTTTTCATGAGTTACAACCCGGAAATACCAAGAAATCGTTATGACAATTATGGTGACAGAGAGAGGACTAGACTTGAAAAGGACGCACACGGAGAACTTTTATATCAGGTTCATTTAGATATTTTAAAGAAATATATAAAGCCGTCGGATTGCGTATTTGAGGTTGGAGCAGGGTCCGGCAGATATACAAAGGATATTGTAAATATGTGCAAGGAGCTTACTGCTGCGGATATATCGGCTCATCAAATCGAGTTTAACAAAGCGAAGATGAAGGAATTATCATTGTACAACAGTGTTAAAGATTTTCTCATATTGGATGTGGTGAATATGCCAACTATCCAAGATGAATCCTTTGACTGCGTAGTTTGCATAGGCGGCGTTATTAACTATTTGTTTGAAAAGGAATCGTCCGCAATAGAAGAAATGCTGAGAGTGTTAAAGCCCGGAGGTAAACTCATTATCGGAGCCATGAGCTTTATCGGAGCATCATTATTTTATTTGGAGGGCATCCGGGAGGAAAAAAACCTATTTGGAATTGAAGCAACTAGATGTCTATTTGATACAGGGGTTCAAGATGAAGAACACTATCCTGTGCCAAGTAAGCACTATGTGCATATGACGAGAAGCTCAGAGTTGGATACTCTCTTTTCTAATTTTCCGGTGAAGGTCTTAGAAAAAAGCTCAGCAGGTTTGTTTTCTCAATCAGGAACTGATGCGTTGGAAAATGCAAGGCAGGATAAAGAGCTGTGGAAGCTTATTGTAGAAAAAGAGATTGAATTTACAAAACTGCCGGGAACCCTTGACTGCGGAATGAATATTATCTATGTAGTAGAGAAATCAAAGTAATAAGCAAAAACACCGCAATATTTAACATGAATTTTGTGGTGTTTTTAATATAAACAGAGGATTGAGGCGGTGATTAGAATTTATTTATATCATTATTTTGATGAAACAATAGGACCATTTGTAAATCTATCAGATATTCCTATGGAGGAAGCAAAAGCTGTTCTTAATTCAATCAAAGAGGATAAACCAAACGTTCAGAGTGCTAAACGACATCCTCAATATATTGAGGACAGGCATTATTATGAAGAAATACTTAGGACGGAATTTGCTAAAAAGGGAGGTATTATAAATAGAAAAGCTCCTCATTATATGGTAGTGGAGCATAGTCCTTGGTTAAGCACATGGTTTGAAAACAGTACTTTTATAAAGATTCCCATTGAGGAGTTTGACTTAAAAACCGTTTCTTTTACTTATGGCGATTCCCACCCTACATTTAGCCCTCGAGTGAATAAAATGGATGGAAAAGAGTACCGTAAAAAACTATATACTTACGATGAGATATTAAAGGTTATAGAGAAATATGGACTGCCTCAGGTTTGGAATGATGATGGGAAGTACGGTCCTGAACGATACATAGAAGCTCACATATGGAGCGATGAAACCATAGATAGATATCGATAGTGAGCTTTAAAAAGCAAGGGAACATGTAAGCAATTTAACAATGTTAAAGCAGCATGTACGCATAGCTGATTGAATTGATTCTGAGGAGAAAAATAATGAAGCAGATTAATGGAAAGTCAGATTTGGTGATTTTAAGGAATACTTGTGAGGATGATTTGGATTTCGTAGTCAATTGCGAAAGAGAACCTGACAATGCACAATATGTTGGACAATGGACAAAAGAGCAGCATAGGAATGCGTTATCACAAGAGGATTTCTTGCATTTAATAGTTGAAGATAAAACTACTTCAAAGCCTGCAGGGTATGTAATTATTGCTGGTTTAACAAATTTAAATCATAATATTGAATTTAGAAGGTTTGTAATATCAAGCAAAGGCAAGGGCTTGGGGAGAGAAAGTGTAAAATTAGTTAAGAGGCTTGCTTTCGAGCAATTAAATGCGCATAGACTGTGGCTTGATGTTAGACATAAAAATCAAAGAGCCAAAAATCTTTATAAATCTGAAGGGTTTATTGAGGAGGGGAGTTTACGGGAATGTATTTTATATAAGGAGAACTACGAATCGCTGATTATTATGTCAATTTTAGAAAG
>JAEZDX010000063.1 GCA_023417975.1 Bacillota bacterium | reverse complement strand
CCTCTAAGTTCTCTTAGTTCTTTCACTCTATTTTTCAAAACATATCCTCCCTTGTGTCAAGCTAGCCTTACACATCAAATTATAAAGTAACTTTTTACTAATGTCAAGCTAGCCTTACACATTCAATATTTAGCAGCCTACCTTCCTTATGAATCCTTTAAAATAGATACTTCGTGACAAACAAAAAAGATACATCCCACTTGAAGCAGATGCATCCTTTATAAATGAACATATTGTATTTTACATATTAAACTCTATTAATGTTTACATTACTCGTTTTGCAAATATAAAAATTTCATTTGCTTTATTTCTTTGTGTACAGCTTTATTTTTTATTTGATTTAGCTTTCCCAAATATTTTTACTCCGAAAGCTAATGCAGCCAAACCTACTGCTGCAGCCGCTGCTGCTTTTTTCTTTGTGCTAAGCTGTTTGCCGGCTTCAAGTATTACTTGTACCTTGGACTTATCTTCATTAGCTTCTGTTGTTTGAATTTTCTTTTTAGGTATTTTGAAATACTCTCTTATTCTTTCAAATTTTAACTTAGAGAAATTATGCATTACTTCCTCTCTTATTCTTTCTATGTATTCTCGAAACGATTCCTTTTCAATTTTATCACTGCCCGTACCGTTATCATCCTCGAAAACACCGTTTTCTATTGCCATTTTATTAAGACTCTCTATTGTGTCTTCATCTTCACCCCAAAGTACGCTGTTTATTAGAATGCTTCTAGCCTTACCCAAATTATTTTCGCTTAAAGCCTTCTCCATCTCTTCTACCACATTATAATTCATCATTTTACCCTCCGTATTACGTATTTTATTCAACGCTTTATATGTTTAATCTTTTCTATCAAAGTCATTGAATAAAGCTTCTTATAATATACTATACGAAAGTTACAATGAAAAATACACCAATTCGCATAATTCTCCAAAATTAATCATATATCGCGCACCCCTGGGGTAGAATTAAACGGAACGGCGAGTAATCCTAGCATAGCTATTATACCTATTATCAAAAAACATTTGTTATAGACCTTATAGCTTTCTTCATCACTTATTATTTTAGTATTGTCAATAATCTTGTCTACTTCCATTTCTTGTTTACTGAAGTTTTCCTTCACTGATTCTTTCATTCCATTTGAAACACTTGCTAACGTAGCTTGTTCTTCACTAATAAACAGCTTATGAACAGCGTCCTTAGAAATGCTTTTTTTAGCCTTTTCATTTCCGGTATTCACTTGCGAAATGAACGATTCTTTCACTTTCTGCTCTAGTACAATATTTGAATTAATCTCTGCTACTACTCTATTTTTAGTGTTCTCTACTGCGATGGCTGTAAAATGACTGCTCAAAGTAGATACTAATGCAATAGCAATGCAGGCGGTCAACTGCCTTAAGCTATTTTGTATTCCGGATGCAATACCATTTTTGTCATTTGATATATCTTCATAAGCTGACTGATAAAGTATAGTGGTTATTCTCACCCCTAATCCCAATAATATAAATGCAATGCAAATCATATACATATAGTTCGAACTGTTCATAAATACAAGTATGAAATTTCCCGATGCTACTATAAGCACTGATAGTAATGATATTTTTCTTATGGACATTCTTTTATATATAATAGGCATTAATGGTGCCATCAGAAGCGCAGTCAAACTAGGAATACCCATCATTAAACCGGATTTCAGCACAGTGTAACCTAGAGTATTCTCAAAATAGAAATTCATTAAATAAGTTACCGGCATATAAGCAAAGAAAAATATTGCAATTAAAATTATGGAAGCTGAGAATGTTCTTATCTTAAATAATTTGAATTCGAACATTGGATTATTTATTTTACTTTCATATACTGAAAAAGCAATTATTGAAACAAGTGAAATTAAAATTAAAGAAATTATTTTACCACTGTTCCAGCCATACTCATTTCCTTTCACTAGTAAGAAGGTTAATGTCCCAAGACCAATGGCTAAAAGAACGCAGCCTATGAGGTCTATCTTCTTCTCTATAGTCTCATCATAACATTCTTTTACATACAAAGCTCCAAGTGTAAACGCAATTATTACAAACGGTATATTTATATAAAATATTGCTCTGTAATTAAAATATTCGTTTAATATTCCACCAATTACAGGACCTGAAGCTGCTGAAATTGATATAGTCATTCCAACAACAACAGATAATTTTCCCATAGCATTTTTACCGAATAATTCGATCCCTAAAGGTATAGATAATGGTGTTAGTATGGCAGCACCAACCCCTTGTATAATTCTAAAGATTATTAATGCAGTTAATGAATTTGCTAAACCACAGCAAACAGATGAAAATCCAAATAACACTAGTCCCAATAAGAATAATTTCTTTCTGCCATAAATATCGGCTATTTTAGAAAAATTAATAAGCAAAGAAGAAAATGCTATTAAGTATGCCGTACTAACCCATGATATTCCCGTAGTATTCGTATTAAAATATATAGCCATACTAGGTAAGGATACATTAACAATTGTGCTGTCAAGCACAGTTAAAAAGCATGCTATATCTATTGCTATAAAGGCTAAATTTTTTTTCGATATTCTCATATTTTTATTCATTCCCTTCTTAAATCAAAATGTATTAAAGCTTGACTTTCAAAACTTTTCACTTATCCTTCACACCACATTTATAAATTTAAATGCATTATATAACGGCTGCAGCAACATTATATTAATATGAATTCAATTTCACATTCATATAGTAACACCACTTTTTACCAAAGTCAATAATATGAAATATATTTCACATTATTGACTTTCACTTTTTTCTTAATTATTATTAAGATATAGCGCATCCGGAAGTATCTTATAGAACATATTAAAAATCCTGTGTTTTGCAAAATATCCAATCTTCAGGAATTATTTGTGAATAAAGTCAGCAATAAGCTTTTCATGTTCTATATTGGTGTAAGCTTTAAATCTACGGTATGTAACTGCAGTGGTATTGACGTCCACTGATTTTACAAAGGAATAGATTAAACTATAGACATACACATAGATATTTTATAGAAAGGAATTAATATAATCATGGAAAGAAAGACAAGAATACCTACACAAAAGAGATCGCTTGAAAAATACGAAAAAATTATTAATGCTGCAAACAAGCTTTTTAATGAGATAGGCTATTATAATGTGACAACTGTTGACATTGCAAAAGCTGCCGGTGTTGCAACCGGGTCTATTTATTCATATTTTGATGATAAAAAGGATATTTATATTGAAGTGTTGAGAAGAATCACCAGTAATATTTTTGAGCCTACGCTTGATTTTTGGCAGCAAAACAGTAAGGTTAATTTGAAGGATGTTGAAAATGTGAAAAATATATTTCATATGTTCATCAAATTAATGATGGATAATCATAATTTTTCAAAGCTTTTTCATGATGATATGTCTGCTCTTACGCTGTTAGACAAAGACATCAGTGCCATAAGAGAAGAAAATGAAAAGATTCGCATAGAGAGAACAAGAAAAATTTTCGATATTTTGTCCATCCCTTTTAAGAGTAAGGAAGCTTCGGATATATTCCTCCATTACAGCAATTATCTTATAGATGATGTATGTCATCAAATTCTTTATGATAAAAGCATTAAGGACGTAAATTTGTATATTGAACAGACCGTAAACATGCTGTATACATTACTACGTAATCTTGCGGATATATAGTTACCAGAAGCGGGACTAGTGTGGATTTTACCCTGCAATATTACACATTAATAAAATTTCTTTTCTGCTTCGCTTATTTACAAATTGAATAATTACAATAATAGCAATATATGTAACTCCGTGTTTCATTTCGCCTGCATCTCCATATAATGTAATATGCGGAGGGATGAATATGGGAATAAACGATAGACTTATGATACAACTAATTAAGGAACTGAAGTTTATAAATAAAAACTTAAAAAAACTTAGTAAAGATTTTCCCAAACTAGATAATCAATTTTCATCTATAAAACAACTGTATAAAGAAGAGAGTAAAATATTTAGAGAGGTTTAGGGATATATAGATAATCCACAGGAAATAGTTGAATATCAGTCTGATCCCAAAGCATTTGAACGAAAGCAGTTTATTATGGAGCTAAAGGAGCAATTAACTTCAGCCGGATCAAAAACGGACCCGGAGGCGGTTGGTTATAGGTCCGGCGTGGTATTGGCAGGTGGAAGTTCGTTTACGGATCCAATCTGTTCTATTGCAAAGCCCTATTATTACGCACTGGCGCAAAGTACTGAATATGGAGTGCCCAGCGGCACAAGAATCTACGATCGTGTCGGAAGAAGAATAAACATTTCAACCTCTACTGAACAGGATCTAAATGATAATATTGATAATGAACTCACAAGTACACAAAATCTTAAAGTTGTATCGTCAAGTACAAGTGATGACATTTCAGGGACTGGCATTCAAAAGGTAATTATTACAGGTCTTGATAACAGCGGGAAAAGAATATCTGAAATAGTTAATATGAAAGGGCAAACTGCTGTACAAACTGTTAATTCATTTAAATATATGGATTGGTTCAGTAACTGGGGATCAGGAATATACGGCGGAACTGCAGCAGGAGATATAACTTGTACTAATATTGCAGGAACTACTGTTTATGCGAAAATAGCTCAGGGACATTGTACGTGGCGTTCAGGACGATTTTATGTTCAAAGTGATGTTCAAAAAGCTTACCTGCACTCATTAACTTACAGTTCTTTTAGAGCTCCTGTACAATTTGATTTATACACTTCTCCTTTAAGCGATATGAACACACTTGTTGCTAGAGCCTCAATTACAAGCAACGGAAATGGCGGTCAAATTCTATTCCCTGCTCCACTTATAATCCCATCTGGTGGGAGAATTCTAGTTAAGGTGTTGGCAGATGGAAATGGCGCAGAAGCTTATTCAACTTTTGTTCTTAATACCCAATAATAATTAAAAATCGCTTTAGCGCGCTAAAGTGATTTTTAATTATTCATTTTTCAAATATTTATTCATTAAAATATATGTCTCCACACCTCATATTTCGCATATTTTTGCGTAAATTCGCGTACCCCAGGGGTGGTTTTTTACCCACACACCTGCTATAATAGTTAGGAAGTTAATGCGCTTGACTTTGTTAATTATTTAACTATCATTGTTGTAAACAGAGGTGACTTGAATGGAAAATAAATCAGAAAAAGAAAGACAATTTGCGGGAATACATCAACTATCCCTAAGAAGTATTATAATAGGAATGCTTGGATCGTGTATTATTACAGCTAGTTCCATGTATGTAGCGCTCAGAATGAGCTCTCTGCCTTGGCCTACAATTTTCGTTGCAATACTTTCTATGGCATTATTGAAAATGCTCGGTAAAACTACTTTTAATGAAATAAATATAACGCAGACAGCCATGTCTGCAGGTGCCATGGTTGCCGGAGGTCTTGCCTTTACTCTTCCGGGCTTATGGATTACAGGTATATGGAAGGACACAAGTTTAAATACAGCTCACTTCCTACTAGTGCTTTCCATCGGTTTTGCCGGAATGCTACTTGGGACAGTGCTTACATATTTTTTAAGACCTAGATTTGTTGAAGGTGAAAAGCTGCCTTACCCTATAGGCACTGCAGCAGCAGAAACTATAGCTACCGGCGATGAAGGCGGAAAAAAATCAGCTGTTCTTTTTGGAACAATGGCGTTATCAGCTGCTGTTACTTACATGAGGGATAATCTCGGCTGGATACCTTCCGCTATTACCTCAAAAACCTTATATGCAAAAAATATATTTGCAGGTATATGGGTATCACCTATGGCTATTGGTATAGGCTATATAATCGGTGCATTATATACAGGGCTTTGGTTTATTGGCGCAATCCTATCATATTTATTTATTATTCCTTTAGGTACTTATTTCAAACTATTCCCTTCTGCAGCCGAAGCAGTAACTTTCAAAAATACTGCTGGCATAGGCCTAATGGTAGGCACAGGAATCGGAATACTTATTTCCTTCATAATAAACGGACTCAAAGAACGTAAAGTAGATAGTATAAAGACAGATAATTCTAAATCAGGTTCTCAGAAGCTATCAAGCTTGTCAAAATTACTTGTTTTTATTTGTGTGGCTGCTGCATTTGTACTTTCGATCCTTGTAAAGCTTAGTGCTGCAGCTTCAGTGCTTCTAATTTTGGGTGCATTTATTACTTCGGCTATGGCAGCAACCATTACAGGCCAAACCGGTATAAATCCCATGGAGATCTTCGGTATCATAGTACTTTTAGCCATAAGATTATTTGTGCATGTGGATACCGCCGGAGCATTCTTTATTGCAGCCTGTGTGGCAGTTTCCTGCGGTTATGCCGGTGATCTTCTGAATGAATATAAAGCAGGATACATACTTGGTACCAATCCTAAGGCTCAGCTTATAGGACAGATTGCCGGCGGCATTGTTGGTACTATAGTTGCTTCCGCTGCTCTATTTGCCATTATCGGCCAGTTTGGCGGCGTTGGATCGGATAAACTTCCTGCCGGTCAGGCTTTTGCCGTAAGTCAAATGGTAAACGGCATAGGTGACCCTGCCGTATTTACCATAGCCTTAATTTTAGGAATGGTTTTATATTTGTTTAAAGTACCTACTATGACCTTAGGCTTAGGAATGTATCTTCCCTTTGAAATATCCTCCGCAGTATTTCTGGGCGGATTAATACGTTTTATTGTAGATAAAGCTCGTCCTAAGGCAACTGAAACAGGAAATATAGCCGCTTCAGGTTTCTTAGGCGGTGAAGGAATTACAGGTGTTGCAGTGGCTATAATAAAAATGGTGGCGGGAAGCTAATTAATTGTTAGGAGAATATGAAATGAGTATTATTATAGGTATAGATATTGGTGGAAGTACTACAAAAATAGTAGGTTTTCATGATAATGACATGTTTGAACCTATGCTGGTCAAAGCAGGAGATCCTCTTTCATCCATATACGGAGCCTTTGGTAAATTTCTGAATGTCAATAAACTGTCCATTTCAGATATCACCAAAGTAATGGTTACAGGTGTTGGC
>JAEZDX010000049.1 GCA_023417975.1 Bacillota bacterium | reverse complement strand
ACTTGTAATACAAGTGAATTTTACAACTATACTACTCTATATAATTTTAGATGCTTTCTTTCTTCCCTTTTTCATAATTCAGATGTCGTCTACTACCTTTAATGTAATAAACAGAGCCCATGAAGAAGATATGAGGATAGAATATATGATAAATAAAGATTGGGTGTTAAACGGTGGGCGGATTATAAGCAGTTTGATACTTATTGCTATGCTTAAGCTTTTTGGGGGCAGCGGCATGTTAAGATATTATTTAATTATAATTGGTGCTGCTCCGATTTTATCGGCATACTTTATAGCTCAATTAAGAGATGTGCTTACAGGGGCAAAAGACATTAAGTCTTGACATATAGTAAACATTTTATGAATTTAATAAAGATTTAAGAAATATTTTAGTGATATTTTAGAATGAAGGGTTACAATATTAACTATAAGCTTAAGGTTCAAGCTTCTGACGGATTTCAGAGCCTATACAAAGATTATATTTGGAGGGAACATAATGAAAAAGAAATATATAGCGTACTTGTTGATTGCCGTTGTTCTGGCAGGAGGATTTTTTGTTGCAAGACGGGGAGGGAAGGATAGAAATATAGTAGCCGTGAAGACTTCTTCAGCTCAGCTTGGAGAGATAAAGTCATACCTTTCAACAACGGCTACAATACAATCTAAAAATTCCAAGGATTATTTCGGACTTCAGGCAAAAGTAAAGAAGGTAAACGTGAAGCTAGGAGACAGTGTGAAAAAGGGAGATATATTAGTTGAATACGAAGCTCAGGATTTAAATACAACTGTAAAACAGGCACAGCTTCAATATGATAACTCTGTACTTCAAAGAAATGATCTTTACAATCAAAACAATTCAATAACTAGTAAAATTGCAGATTTAGATAAACAGATTGAAGCTGCATCCAAAAACCCTATGGTAGATGCAAAAACCTTAGGAGATTTAAAAAATGCGAGAAATTCTCTTACACCGATTTCTACGGAAAAGCTTAAACAAGCAGATAATGCGGTAACTCTTGCCAAGCTATCCTTGGATTCGGCAAAGCAGAAACAGACTGAAAATGTGACTACTATAGCTGCTGATTTCGACGGAGTAGTAACTGCATTAAATGTAGTGGAAGGGCAAATGGGAAATATGGCCCAGGCAGCGGTAACGGTTCAGGATACGGCAAATTTAAAAGCTGTTCTTTCACTTGGAAAGTTTGATGCGGCAAAGGTAAAAGTCGGACAGGATGTAGTTGTTAAAAATGCCAATAACTCTTATAAGGGTAAGGTTTCCTTTCTGGACCCTGCAGCGGCTAAATCTATGTCGGCTGCTGGAGGAGAAACAACCTTAGGAGCTGAAATTGATGTGCTAGATAAGGCTCCGGATTTAAAGATTAATTTTGATGTAGATGTGGATATACTTATCGGACAGCAGGAAAATGTACTGAAGGTACCTGCAGAAAGTATAAAGGTTACTAAGGATAATAAGAATTTTGTATATGTGCTGGATGGAGATATAGTGCGTGAAAGACAGGTGTCCACAAGTATCCAATCCGATATGGAGGTTGGGGTAACGGAAGGAATTAAGTCAGGAGAAAAAGTTATTCTTAATCCATCTGCGTCTATAAAAGAAGGTGCTAAAGTTAAGGATGCATCGGAGGTGAAGTAGATGCTGGAAGTTAAAGATATAATAAAGATATATGTAACGGGAGATGAGGAATTTACTGCCCTAAAGTCCGTAAGTCTTAAGGTTGATAAAGGAGAATTTACAGCGATTATGGGTCCTTCCGGATCAGGAAAATCCACTTTTATGAACATATTGGGCTGCCTGGATAGAATGAACAGCGGCAAATATATTTTAAATGAAAAGGATGTATCGAGACTGTCACCCAATGAGCTTGCCTATGTAAGAAATAAAGAGATAGGCTTTGTATTCCAAGCCTTTAACCTTATTCCGAGGATGACATTGTTGGAAAATGTAGAGTTGCCTATGTTATATGCAGGAATCTCTGCGAAGGAAAGAAGGCAAAAAGCTCTCTCAGCATTGGAGAAGGTTGGGCTGCAGGATAGAGTAAAGCATCTTCCTAATGAAATATCCGGAGGACAAAAGCAGAGAGCAGCTATTGCCCGGGCAATAGTAAACTCACCAGCGGTAATAATGGCAGACGAGCCAACAGGTAATTTGGATACAAAATCCTCCGTAGAGATTATGAAAATTTTCCAATCTCTCAATAACGAAGGTGCAACGGTTGTAATGGTAACTCATGAAAACGACATAGCCCAGCATTCAAAGAGAATAGTACGGTTTAGAGACGGTGAGATAGTTTCGGATGAATCGGTACAGGACAGAATAATACTGTAGGAGGGATTAACATGAGTATAATTGAAAGCATAAATATGGCGCTTAACAGTATAAAGGCCAATAAGATGCGAGCATTTTTGACTATGCTTGGGATAATCATAGGAATAAGCTCGGTTATAACTATTATATCCCTCGGAAACGGCGGACAAAATGCTATTAACGACGAATTCGAAAAGCTGGGGTCTGCATCGGTAAATATACATGTGGACGCCACAAAAGCACAGGATACGGACTATATTACTCTACAGGATATAAAGCAGATAAAAGAGAAAATAGACACCGTTGAATATGCGTCACCATCTGCAAGTGTTTCAGGAAATGCCGTAACGGATAAGCAGAGCAAAAGGGTTGTGGTAAACGGCGGCTCCCCGGATATGGCTTATATAAATAACAGTGAAATATTATACGGCAGATTTTTTAATGAAAGAGAGTATCAAGAAGGTAGTTCAGTAGGAGTAATTGATTCTAACTCTGCAGAGCAGCTGTTTGGATATGAGGATGTAGTGGGCAAAACAATGCAGATAGGTCAGGGAGCCATAAGAAAGAAGATTACAATTGTGGGAGTTGAAAAGGGAATAACTTCTCCCTTCGGGGCAATGAAAAACCAACCTGTTATGTTGAAGGTTCCCTTTACGCTTATGGATAGTATACAATCAAATCCTGTGAAAATCAGCAGTATTACTATAATGGCTAATTCTAAGGATAATAGTGAAAATGCGGGTAATTCTACACTTAATATATTGGAATCGAGACATAACAATAGGGGAAGCGAAATATATTCTGCTCAGACAACGCTAAATGTACTTGACCAAATAAACAGTGTATTGAGTATTTTTACCTCATTCATAGGCGCGGTAGCTGCTATATCTCTGCTAGTAGGTGGTATAGGGGTAATGAATATAATGCTGGTATCTGTAACGGAAAGAACGAGGGAAATTGGCATACGAAAGGCTATAGGCGCAACTACTACGAGAATATTAATTCAGTTTCTTGTTGAATCTGTAATTATATCGTTAATAGGCGGAATTATAGGTATGCTGCTTGGCTTATTCGGAGCTCAATTGATTGGAAGCTTTGCGGGTATAAATCCGGTTGTATCTTTAGGTTCAGTGGTAGGTGTTATATTGTTCTCTTCTGCAGTAGGAATATTCTTTGGAATATATCCGGCAAGAAAAGCAGCAAATTTGGATCCTATCGATGCTTTGCGCTATGAATAGTGCTTTAACTTTCAGATGTGCTGCGAGGTGAAGTTATGTCAATAAAGATAAGATTGCTGCTTTCTTATGCAGTTATGTTATTAACACCAATTATTATGGTTGTTGTGATAGCAAATCTGGCAGGTGATTACTATTTTAACGATTTCCAAAAGTACGGGTTTAAACAGCCTGTCACTACGGTTAAGGGTGTGCTGACAGAGAGAGATAAACTGTTTTCAGAAATAAAAGAAATCATCTTGGAATCACCGGAAAATTTGTTAACTGAGCCGACTCTTACTGAACTGGATGCGAAGCTTCAAAATGGAAGCTCAGGAATTATAATAAGAAAAGATGGCGATATTATTTATGCAAGTCCAAATCTAGACACATTTAAGAATAACCTGGCTTTGCCTAAGTTTGGAGAGTTTCAACAGGATACTTTTGTTAAGCCTAAGAATAGGGCTACAAAGCTCATATTGAGTCAGCAGGATTTCTATTTTTCGGACAGAAGCAAAGGCAGTGTTTTCTTTATTACGGATGTACGACCCCTAATTACTATATTTAAAAGCTTAAGCCTTACTGTAGTAATAGCAGTAATAGTAATTCTTGTTTTGACTTACAGCATTTTGGCATATATTATTGCAAGAAGGATAGTTAATCCGTTAAGCAAATTAAGAGCATCTGCAGACAGAATTAAGGATGGAGACTTGGATTTTAATGTAGATGTAACATCTAAAGACGAAATAGGAGAGCTCAGCACGGCTTTTGATGAAATGAGACAGAGGTTAAAGGGCTCCTTGGAGCTTCAGCTTCAGTACGAGAATAACAGAAGAGAATTGCTTTCTAATATATCTCACGATTTAAGAACACCCATCACGGCAATAAAAGGCTATGTAGAAGGCATAAAAGACGGGGTGGCAGATACTCCCGAGAAGATGGACAGATATATTAATACTATATATTCTAAAGCTGCAGATGCGGATAGACTTATTGAAGAGCTTTTTTTGTATTCAAAGCTTGAACTTAGTAAACTTCAGTTTAATTTTACTGAGGTAAACATAGTAAAGTATTTGAATGATTGTATGGAGGAGCTTCAATTTGATTTGGATAAGAGGAACTTAACAATAGGCTTTGATGCTAAAGGTTATTCAGAGCTTTATGTTAAGGCTGATGTGCAGCAGCTCAAGAGAGTTATAATTAATATTGTTGAAAATACGATAAAATACATGGATAAGGCAAAAGGCAGCATTGAGATACAACTTAAGAGTGATCAGGAGCAGGTTTTAGTAGCTTTTAAAGACAATGGACAGGGAATATCCAAGGAAGCGCTCCCCTACATTTTTGACAGATTCTACAGAGCAGACTTATCCAGGAATTCCACAACAGGGGGAAGCGGCTTAGGTCTATCTATTGCCAAAAGAATAATTGAAGAGCATGGAGGCACAATGTATGCTGAAAGTATTGAAGGTGAAGGTACTACTATTTCCTTCACTCTAAAAAAGGTAGTGAAATAATGAAAAAGATTCTTATTATAGAAGATGATATAAGTATAGCTGAGCTGGAACGGGATTATTTGGAGATTAACAATTTTGAAGCAGAGCTTGAGCAGCGCGGAGATAAGGGACTGGCAAAGGCGCTTAGCGGCGACTATGACCTTGTGATTTTAGACCTTATGCTGCCCGGAATAGACGGCTTTGATATATGCCGGCAAATAAGAGCTAAAAAGAACACTCCTATTTTAATGGTTTCGGCTAAAAAAGAGGATATAGATAAAATAAGGGCTCTTGGATTAGGGGCAGATGACTATGTAACAAAACCTTTTAGCCCGGGAGAGCTTGTGGCAAGAGTAAAGGCACATATAGCAAGGTATGAGAGGCTGGTGGGAGGTAAGGAGCAAAAGAGAGGTACACTGGATATTAGAGGACTTAGTATAGATCAAAGCTCCAGAAGAGTATACTTAAATGAAAATGAGATTGTTTTCACAACTAAGGAGTTTGATTTGCTTTTGTTTTTGGCTTCTAATCCTAACAGAGTATTCACCAAGGAAGAGCTCTTTGAAAAAATCTGGGGTATGGATTCTCAAGGAGATGTTGCTACAGTTACTGTGCATATCAGAAAAATAAGAGAAAAAATTGAAGAAAACCCATCGGAACCGAAGTACATCGAAACTATATGGGGAGTTGGATATAGATTTGAAGTTTAGCACATAATATTGATAAGCACAAGGTGAAAGGGCGTAAGGCTCATGGAAAATGGAAAGAACAAGTTGGCTGCAGCAATAGCTGTATTATTTGAAATTATTTTAATAATAACTATGGTAGTTAACGGTGCAAATGGCAGTAAGAAAAATATGTTTTTGTCATTCCTGACGGCAATATGTATCTTATTGCCCTTTGTGTTTAGCCGTGTTGCTGAAATAAAGTCAATAACACTTCCTAAAAGTTTTATTTTAGTAACGCTAAGCTTTATACTTTCTGCACAGTGTTTTGGAGAGCTGCTTCGCTTTTATTACAGGTTTTGGTGGTGGGATTTAATGCTTCACGGTATATTTGGATTCTATACCGTATTGATTGGCATTTATATTATCAATGGTGTCGTTGTTAAAGACCAGAGCATAACTAAAAAAAGATTCATAGTTCTCATAGTAGTGTTTGGATTTTGTTTTTCTATGACCTTGGGTATGTTATGGGAACTGTTTGAATTTGCCGGAGATTATCTTGTGAAGAGCAATATGATGAAGGAAGGCTTGATAGATACTATGACGGACCTTCTGGCTTCTACAAGTACGGCAATAATATATGTGGTTGTATATTATTTCAGATCAACATAAGAAGATATCAAGATAACTAGATAACAAGATAAGAAGATAAGAAGATATCAAGATAAGAAGTAATGCTAGTATAAAATTGTGGACACACTCAAGTTAAAACTATTAAACTATATTTAAGTGAAAGGAAGTGTTCACATGAGAAGTACTGGCAAACGGTATACCGATGATTTTAAGAAGATGTTGATTGAAGTATATAACACTGGTAAACCTGTAAAAGAAATTTGTGAAGAATATGGCGTAACACATGCATCGTTAAATAAGTGGGTTAATCAAGCACAGCCAAAAGAAAAAATAGCTGAAAAGCCAATTGTTAACACTAAGAAAGATACCAATAAAGAAATAGATAATGATAAAAATGAGATTCTAAGATTAAAAAAAGAAAATGAACGCATTGCAATGGAAAATGAAATATTAAAAAAAGCTATCGCCATATTCTCAAAGAACCAAAATCTATAATCAAATTCATTGATGATAACAAGTCAAAATACCCTGTTAATATTATGTGTAAAGTACTTGGTATTCCAAGGAGCACTTACTATAAGTCTCATACTCTGAAGCAATCAAAAAGAGCAATAGAAAATGAGGACTATAAGGCTAAAATACTCTCAATTTATAATGAAAGCCATAAACGCTATGGCGCTCCTAAAATTCATAGCGTACTCACGAATAATGGATTCAAAATAAGCGTTAAGCGAGTTCAGCGGCTTATGAGGAAACTTGAAATAAGATCAATCGTTAGCAAAAAGTTTAAGCCCTATAGCAGCGATAGCGTGATATACCAACGAAAAAATATTCTTAACAGAGATTTTTCAACTGAAAGTATAAATGAAAAATGGGTTGGAGATATAACATATATCCATACTATAAAGCATGGGTGGTGCTATTTAGCATCGGTTATGGACCTGCACTCAAGGAAGATAATCGGATATTCGTTTTCAAAATCCATGGATACTCAAACAGTAATAGCAGCGTTAGATAATGCATATAAGATTCAACGTCCTAACGGACCAGTTATATTTCATTCTGATTTAGGAACTCAATATACAAGTGTTGAGTTTACTAACCGACTAAAGGAATATAATATTACCCCTTCATACAGCATGAAGGGATGTCCTTATGACAACGCTTGTATAGAGTCATTTCATTCAATCCTAAAAAAAGAAGAAGTCAATACTGTGCAGTATTATGATTTTGATAGTGCTAATTTAGCCATATTCAAATTCATTGAATCTTGGTACAACAGAAAGAGGATTCACGGATCTATTGGGTACATAACGCCACAAATGAAAGAGGACCTGGCCAGGGCTAATTAAAAAAAGAATGTTTTTGTGTCTACTATATTGACTTAGGTCCACCTTGTTAGTTGGATATTAGGAAGTTTGAGGTCATTTTATTTATATATAAATAATAAAAATAAATAAAGTAAATAAATACATATAAGCAATAATATACTAATAAAAAGATTGAAAAATATGGAGTGTTTTGGTACAATTTATAATTATGTGAAGTTTGTATTACAAAAAAATGTTCAGTGTCTTTTTGAGGTGAGTAATGTCAATTTCTGCTTTAGAAATATCGAACTTTAAATCTATCAAGAATTTAAAAATGTCATTTAAAGAAATAAATTTTTTACTCGGGCATAATGGGGCTGGAAAAACAAACATTTTAAAAGCTATTAATTATTTTTATAATAATTTAACTGAAGTTAAAATAGATCACAGATTTTTTGATAATAATAATCCTTATAGTAAATATTTTGAAATTTCAATAACATATGATTTAGCAGAAATGCATAAACGATTTGTAAAAATATTACATAATATTGAAACTAAAGCAACCTCAATAGATGAAAGTGAAAAATTTCTACATGATAAACAATTGAAACAGTTTATCAACCGTTTTTTGTTTTATGTAATTTTATTTTGCAAAGATAAAGAAGTTAAATTCACATTAAGACAATACAAGGATAATAGACAGGAGTGGAGAATAAACAATGTATTTGTTGAAGATAAAAGTGAATCTAAAATAAAGAAATTGCATAGAGCTATATTTGACTTTAGATCGTTGATCAAAAATATGTTCCCACTATATTATACTGATGCGAGGCATATCAATTTAACTAATTGGGAATACATCTGGAGAATTATAAGTGATTTAAGTAAATTGCATGTAAAAGATACTTTTAGACAGGAAATGAATTCGAAACTTATGGAAATTCTGGATACTAGATATGTAAATACCACTAAGTCTATCGATAAAAGTTTAAAAGATAGCAACATTCAAGTAAAAGATTTTAATTATAATGAAATTACTTCATTAATTTACAAAATGCATACCTTTGGTGATAAGTTTAGGTTTAATAATAATGATCTGGATTACTTTTCAGATGGCATGAATTCTTTCAATTATATGGGAATACTAGTTGCATTAACTTCAAATATAACTTCATTAAAATTAAAAGAACCGTTAATTATTATCGATGAACCTGAGGTTGGTCTGTACCCCAAACTAATAGATGAGTTTTCTGATAAACTAATAAGTAAGTCAAAGCAGCAGCAAGTGATAGTATCAACTCATTCTCCAAGACTAATAATGAATGTTCTCAAAAGAAAAACCAATATTGGTACTATATATCATGTTGTGAATGAAAGAAAATACACCACCATAAGAAAAATTCGAGAACTGCTTGAGTCTAAAGAAAAATATCGTATGTCTGAGAAAGAGGCTAGTTATTATTTTTCTAGAGCCATCCTCTTTGTAGAAGGAGAAACCGAACTCGAATTGTTTCAAAATGATAATCTTGTAAAACTTTTTCCGGTTTTAAAACAAATAGATATTTCCCTTGGAGGAGCCAATGATGTTATGTTAGAATTGTGCAATCCGCAAAAAAGAAATACTAATATAGCATATTTAATTCTATTGGATTTAGATAAAATACTTAGATTTAGGTATAAGGATAAAAATCAAATCGTAAATAGATTTGAAATAAAGAATGAAAAGATAAATCCTTTATCGCAAACTAATACAAACAACCATAAAAGTGAAAGATATTTATATGGTGTGAAGAGAAATCAAACGCTAACCAGAAGAGAAGTAATAAACAGCATGATTGAAACTAATACTTTTCCTTTCGATACTAATTGGTTCTATTCAGAAGATCATAATTTTAATAACTTAAAAGATAATATTAGGGATTATTGTATTAATTATAATGTTTTTATAGTTGATAATACTATAGAAGGTACCATTATTAATCGAAATAACCATGCAATCGCTTATGATTGGATGATGAATAGTGATAATATAAAAGTTAAAAACAATGTACAAGCAATATATTCGTATAATAATAACGAAGCCTACAAGACTACGGTATTAAGGCTTATACATTCAGGAAAATATGATAATTTAGAAAAGATTTATACTCAAAATCAGATAAAAAATAATTTAACTGAAAAATCTGATAGAAGTATTTATAATAAAATATATCAAATAAAGAAAAGTAAAACAAGTGGATGGGTTTCAGAATTTTTAAACTATTATTTTAAAAATTATATTAATAATAAACAATTAGATAGCGAAGGCAAAAGGAGAATTTTTAAGCAACATTTTCAAGAGTTACATTCTATCATAACTTTTTTTGAAAAAAACTTAAGCAAAAACCAAGGTGAGTAGCAAATGATAAGTGCGTACGATCTTATCTGCCTTGAGATATGCAAGCATAATCCAAGGGACTAGTATATACAATTTTATTAAATCCTTAAGAAGTCTTATATAATTTAATAAAATTTTTAACCTTCTACAATGCCTAACGGCGGTCTAACGCCCGAGGCTTTGTGAATGTACTCACCTTGTTTTTTAATAGGAGTGATTTAAATAGTAATTTATGATAAAGAAAACCTGTCAAGCATTCTTGGAGCTGATTTAAATGAGGTTAATAAGATATTAAAAGAAAAGAATATACATTACATGAAATACCAAATACCTAAAAAAGATGGTATGAGAGAAATATGCTCAATACAGAATGGTGAATTGTATAATTATCAAAAAAGGCTCTCCAGTTTCTTTTTAGTTGATATTCCTATATCAAATGATGTATATGGATTCGTAAAAGGATTATCGTATTACGATTTCTTAGTTCCACATATTAACCATAGAGAGGTACTCCTGAGATATAAATCTAAGTATTTAGGGAAAACTAATATGAATGATTTAATAAACAGATATTATTTACGAATTGATATAAAGGACTTTTTTCCGTCGATAAGTAAACAGATGGTGATTGACACACTAAGTGAATACTTTTCAATTAACATTAAGAGTGATAATAAAGAATGCTTAGATCTAGTAGCAGAAATTATAACTCTCGACGGAAGTTTGCCACAGGGAGCTGTTACTTCACCTATGATATCAAATATTATTTTTAGAAGATATGATTTAAGAATATTAAATTATTGTAAGAAATTTAATGTAGAATACTCAAGGTATGCAGATGATTTGCTTTTTTCATCATTTGATAAAAAAGTACATAAGCCATTTTTTGTTAAAATGATAGGAAATATACTAAATAACAATTTTAAAATAAATTCAAAGAAAGTGAAAAAGTCTGTGAATGAAATGGCACTTAATGGGTTTGTTG
>JAEZDX010000039.1 GCA_023417975.1 Bacillota bacterium | reverse complement strand
TCTTGTAATAGGTCTAGATAAGTGTTTTGGCGCAGCAAGGTCAGCAACAATAGCTATTATAGTAATTAAACCCATAATTACTGTGTTAATAGAGGTTATTCCACCCCCACCTGATTCACGTACTGCTATAAATCCACTTGGGTCACTCATATTTACTGGATTATTCTTGCAATACGCAAACATATTATGTCCAAGTAATTCCCCAGTTTGTCCTATAATACCATCCGCATTAATAAACCTGGCCCACTCCGGATTATAATATCTTGATTGCAAATAATATAGTCCTGTCTCTGTATCATACCTATACCCTCTATATCTGTATGGATTTTTTACTCCAACACTATCTTTTAGTGTTCCATCAATGGATATAAGCTTGCCCCAACTGTCATAGGTATAGCTTACAACCTGAGTGCCAGTCTTGTCTATTAATCCTATTATATCACCTTGAGCATTTCTTACATAGTAGTATTCGCCATTTATAGCGGAATTTGTTGCACAAGTCAGATTCATGGATACAAGCTTACCTGAAGCATCATAAGTATAATATATCTTATCTGTACCATTGTACTCATAAGTAACTTTATCACCAACTAGATGATAATCTGTTTTAGTCGTAACTCCATTCTTCACAACGACCTTTTGCGTCCTTATTCCTGAATCATTATATTTGTAATTGGCCGTCAATTGTATTTTTTTAGTACTGTCTTTAAGATCATACCATGTAAATCCGGCTAGTTGTCTCCCATTTTGCCATGAGTATGTGTAACCATTGTAGGTTAATGGATTTCCTATAGCATCATAGGTTATGGAAGTTCCGTTATATGACATTAACTCGTCCTTCCAATTGGAATTTGTGTATCCATATTTTATTGTATGTGTACTGTCAACAGTAATATTGTTAAGTGATGCGACACTGGTTAATGGATATAACTTCTTACTTATTATATTACCGCCAATATCATAGCTGTATGCAATGGTTGTACCTGCATCACCGGCTGTTGCATACGGAATAAGAGGATTATCTTCTCTCACCAATTCATTAAGCTCATTATAGTAATATTTAATTTTCTGTGTGCCTTGAGTGATTGTCTCGATATTTCCATTTGCATCATAGGTATAGCCGATTGCTGAGTTATTCGGGAGATATACCTTGGATATTTTATCTTTTCCTTCATATTCATACTTTGTATTCAAGGAACTTTGTAAAGCTTCCAGTGTAAAATCACGAGTATTGTATTTAGCATCTTCTCCTGACTCTCCGGCATTTTTGAGTACATACTTTTTTATAGTATAGGTATTTCCTAAATCAATGATAACCCAATTCGGCGATGTTGTTGTTACGCACCAATGAGTATTAGTAAGTCCGTCAACCATATACTTGGAATTTTCTATAGGAGAATTTGCTCCGCTGCTATAGGTAGTCTTGTTCAAAGCCAGATTAATGCCGTCTACCGAAAATTCATATATTCTTGCAAAATTATCTTGACCCGGTTGAGTAGCAGCAGTGATAAATAACCTAACATACCGTCCATAGGTTTTTACAAATCTTTCGGTTACATTGGAAGTATTTCCTGTTACAGTATCTACATCAGAGAAATTCACCTTATCTGTACTTACCTGAAGCTTAAAATCTCTCGTATTATATGAGGCTGATTCTCCACCTGCACCTGCATGTTTCACTGTCCATTTACCTATATCCATTGGCTGTCCAAGATCTATAGTTATATAGTATGTACTGCTATTTCCCGCACACCACTTTGTAGACAAATTTCCATCCACTACATTGGCCGGCTTTTCATTATCACTATAGCTTGAAATAGCTTCAACAGTTTTATTTTTCACATCTATAGGATTAGAATATAGTTCAAGCTCAGGTATGCGCACAAACCCATCCGCTCCTACTTGTGTCCCATTAGTTATATTAAGTTTTATATATCTGCCTGAAGAACTAACACTTTTTGTAACTACATTATCTTTATTTCCAGTCACGCCATCCACACTTGAATAATTGCCACTTATACCTGTATTAATAGCTTGTCCGTCAAGTCTTCCCAATCTATCATAGGAATAATTAATGCTTGTACTATTATTTAAGCTTAATAAGCTCAATCTATTGTCCTTATCGTAGGTATATCCTGTTTTAAATATACTGCTGCCTATCTTATCCGTCACACTGGACACGTTATTTTTATCATAGCTATAGCTTGTTGTTTCATTCATGGAATTGCTGGCACTAACAAGTCTGTTTACAGTATCAAAGGTGTATCTGTAATCAATTTTGTTTTCAACATCTTGGCTGAATGCCATATTTCCGTTTGCATCATAAAAATATTTATACGCTACCTTATCATTGTAGGCCGTAGATTTCAACCTTCCGTAATCGTCGTAGCTGCTCTTAACCTTATTACCGTTCCCGTAAACTGATTCTAAAAGCTTTCCGTTTCTTGAATCAAAATAGTTAGTTATAAGATTTTGGCTTCCAACATTTACTTTAGTGTTGTTGCCGAAGGAATCATAAAGGAAGTTATACTTTACGGTATTGCTTGCTATACTGCTTATTCTATCGTTTGAATATTCATATGTATTATTAACAGTAACATTATCAGCAGTTTTTGATGTACCGGTCAGCCTATCCATATCATCATAAATATTACTTGTAACCTTCCCCTTTGGATCCTTCAAATTATCCAGCAATCCTCTAGTTTCATTCCAAGTATACGTAACAGTATTGCCATTGCTGTCTGTTAAAGAATTCATGTAGTTTTTGCTGTCCGTATAATTAGCGGTAGATTTAATACTTTGGTTATCATCGCCTATTTTTGTTTCAGTTGGATTGCCGGCGCTGTCATATGCAAATGAATAGTTAATATTTTCAGCGCTTGTAGCTTTTTGTAAATTGTGCTTTGTATCTTGACTATAAGTATAATTGAATTTTCCTCCATTTGGATTAGTGGACTTAATCAAATTGTTATTTGTATCATATTCAAATTTACTTTCTTGTTTTGCTATATCTACTACAGATTGAATCTTACCGCTGCTGTCATAATTATAAGTAGTACCGAATTCCTCTTTGTAGAGCTGAAGATTATCAAAGTACGCAGTATTAACATTGTTTGTATAGGCTACTGTCAAAGTCACACGCGTATAAGCCTTCGTAGGAACATATACATCGGATAAGTACTGCCAATCGCTGGAGCCATAGTTAAATTCGGGTCTGATATAATAGTCTGTGCCGTCGGCGTACCGTATAATTGCAAATATATTAAATTCTCTGGAGCCGTTATTTAGCCACACTGAATCAGCTTTACCCCAGCCTCCCACAATAATTGCTTCATTAGCATTTCCTTTAACCATAACGTCTTGATATGCATACTTAATTTTATTGGTCTCACCTGTAATCTTAATAGTACGCCCGCCATCAACTCCATTGTTTGAAACTCCATCTGAGGCTGTAAAATAGGCTCCATTCCAAAAATCAGGAAGATTACCTGTTACTTTTTCCAGATTTGAATTTTCTACAATATTATACCTATTAGCGACCGGACCTTTTTCTAGCTGAACATTATCAAAATATGCTGTTCCCTTCTCATCTACAACAGCAGTACCTGCATAAACTACATCACTTGAAGCATCCTGAGGTACTGTAAACGTCATTTGTATTCTTTGCCAATCACTTACTGTACCGGACACAAATTGCGAATATATAGTTTTATCAGTATTGGCAGCATCTTTATACTTTATAAATAAACCCGCACCTTTTCCACATTGATTAGTTATTCCACTGGTTTTAACATATGCTGAAAAAGTATAAGTCTCACCCTTTTTTAACTGCACGGATTGATTGAAGTCACAATCCAAATTTGTATTTGTATTATTGGATTTTGTTACTTTCACTGAACCATTTCCAATATAGCTCTGTTCATTTGTAAAAACACATGATCCATAACTTGAGCTTGGCCCTGAATATGCAGCCCAGTCCCGATTCACTTCAAAGCTGTGGTTACTTAAGTAATTAGTAATTGTTGTTTGAAGCTTTGATTGTACATTTACATTGTTTTTATTGTTTTGATCTTTTTTATCGTAATACTTATAATACTGCCCATTTCCAAAATTATCGCTAATGCATATGCTGTTTCCCGAATTGTTGAACTGATAAATATTTTTTATCTCTTTGATGCCTTCTCTTATGGTTGAAAACTTTGCTGCATTTGATGATTCATAAATTTTCACATTTGCTATATATATATTTGTAGGATTTGGCTTTACCCTGTTATTGAAAAATCTCAGCCATGCCGCTCCCATATTTGCACTGCTTGCTGTAAGCTTACCAGTGTAGTGCTGAGGAGCACTATCAGCAGTTATCAGAAACTCCGGCAAATCATCAGGATATAAGTCTACATTAAAATGAGCATTTCCTAAATCAGCCCAATAGTCAAATTCTACTGTATATTCTGTATTTGTCTTCAAACTGTACCGTTTTATATAGAAGTTTGGCTCAGTATACCCTGCATTGAGCCGCACAGCTTTAACTCTATTTTGTGTTTGAGGGACCGTCACATCTACTACGTCTGCACCTCCGCCGGACATTCCTGCTGTTAAATCAGCGGTAGGTACAGCCGCTTTCTCACTTAGCTTAACATTTGCAATATATATATTGCTTGAAGTTACCTGAGTTCTATTATTGAAAAATCTAATAAAGCAATTATTCATATTTTGAGATGTGGACCTTATAGGAAAGGTATAATGCTGAAGACTCGTCATTGGTTTAGGAGAGTCTTTCTCTTCCGGCTCAGGTAAATCATCCGGATAGACATCTACATTAAAATCCGCGTTATCTGCATCTGCCCAATAATCGAACTCAAGTGAATAATCGGTATTTGGCTTTAGGTTTAATTGATATGAATTAATAACCGGTACATTTGTACCTTTATTTAGCTTTATAGCAGTAACCATACCGGAATTGTCCGGAGAATTCACTTCTTGTATACTCACCTTTCCATTACTGCTGTTATAGTCAAATAATGCAGGAATACCACTATATGTAGTTGTATTAAAACCATACTCCATATTTAGTTCTTGTCCTGGTGTACCGTCTATATTACTTTCCAAAACTTTATTTACCCTTGGAATATTGCTATTAGTATATTGATATTGAATTTGATGCCCATCATAATTCATTGCCGACATCATATAGTTATTACTATTATAGCTATAGATGCTGTTCTTGCCATCGGAATAAACAATCTTTGTAAGCTGCCCATTATCGTATTGATAGATTGTTCTTCTTCCGCTAGGCTCCACTATGTCCGAAAGCCTCCCATCTGAATTATATAGCAGCTGTGTCACTCTCTGCGCTCCATCAATTATTGCTGTCAACCTAGTACCATTATAGTTAAGATATTGGCAATTGCCTTGATTATCATCTATTTGCTGCAAATATCCATAAATAGAAAAACTCAACTTATTATCTTTTTCGTCTTTAATAAAGAAAGTTCCATCGGAATTTTTTGTAAGCGTTAAATTTAATCCTGATTCATCCTTATAAGTAGATGTATTTGCTTCTATCTTAAAGTAATGACATGTACCGTCTTCATCTGTATATTTATAATACTGCCCATCGGCAAAAGAAATAGGTGCAGTACTGACACTTTGACTTAAATTTAGTCTCCAGCCCTTTCCAAACACTTTTGATGTATCCGAATTCGGATCTTCGCTGCTATTGTATACATGATTAATGTTTACCGGAAGCCTGTTTCCGCTCATACTCACGTCGTTATGAACAAATACGAGATTACCGTTATAGTCATTAACGTAGCCTGTACCTGCCCTATCCACAGCTTGAGAATGGTATGTCCAATAGCTTTCAAGGCCGGTATTGCTTACATAGTAAATGTATGCTCTAGGCATAGCTCCTAAATCCGTAGTATCTGAGGATCTAAAAACTGCATCTCCTGCTGCTTCATTGTCAGCCTTAAGCATTAACCCATAGTTATTTCCACTGTTATACCAATCTTTAGCTATAGCTGTTATATCAAAATCCTTCTGGCCCCCTCCATTTACAATATTATAGTCTTCTATTCTGCTATTGTATGAGGGTTTGTTAGACCAGTTTAAGGTGTCACTGCTCCAATCTGCTAATACCTTATGTACATTGATTTGCGCTCCTCCATTGTCTACGTGGTCACAATATAAACTTAACTGAGCTTGAGTTACCATTTCTGCAGAACTTAAATTTGGTAGAGTAAACTTTATATAGCTCCTCATTACACCAATATTATTCAAATATCCGGCTCTTAGAAAGATATTATCTTTTTTATTTTCCGTGTCTATGGAGCATACAAAGGAATCTTTTATTTCCGATCTGCCTAATACGGTTTGAATCGGCGGATCGACATTTATTGGAAAAGCCCTATCGCTGCTGTTTAGCCATTCATTATCCGGTTTTATCACAAGCTTGTACCCTTTTTTATCACTTGCTATAGCTACATCTATATTAGAGCTTTCATTTTGCTTAGCATCATACATAGTCGGTGCAGCCATTTGAAAAACAGGTTTATTTTGATCTACTGCATCAAAAAATATTATACTATTATCTTTCTGCAGCTTAGGTATTAAGTTCTTAACATTAAGATTAAAAGTAATTTGTACATTTTGCTGCGGCTTATTTATAATTATATTTTCCTTTACTTTGTTTCCAATCAAATCATACCTTAAATCAGTATTTGTAAATATATTATTATATTGTATTGAAGAAGAGTTCTTTTCCACCACCAGCTTTTTCTCATTCTCTACAATAGTCTCTTTTGCCTTACTTTTTTTATCAGCTGATAAGCTGCTTATATTTTTATCGTCTGCCACCTTTTTGTCAGTAGCTGATTTTATAGCCTCCTCAAGCTTTTTACTATCCTTTGCTATTATATTTGAATCAGCATTATTGCTATTTTCAATTCCCCAGGATATCTCATAGTCATCCTTTTTGAGGCTTACTAATGACTTTTTCTTAGTATCTTTAGCGAAGCTTATTTTAAAATCGTTACTTATATTGGTCAGAGCATTTTTTTCTTTTTTATTATCCTTTTTTGCTGCTGCCTCTATTGATACATCTTTATTAACCGCCTTGTCCGGCTCTTCAGTTTCTCCCAAACCTTCATCTACAGTATCCTGAAGAGTGTTATCAATGTCCTTCCATTGCCCATCTTCATAATAATGTACCGGCTCATTATAAATAACTGCCTGATAGGAATTGTCATCCATTAAGAATTGCTTTATGTTTTCTTCTCTTTTCTCTTTTATTTCTCCAACTACTTTTGGAATTGTTTCAGATGTTTTTGTCTGTGATGAAACACTACTATTATTGCCGGAATTTGATGACTTTCCGCTGTCTGCTCTTGCAGTTGTAGGCAGCGACATTGCCATAACCGTAAAAATCAGAACACTTGATAAAAATCTTTTTGACCCCCTCATTAAACACACTCCTTGTAATATTTTGTTTTTTTATGTATTCACATTAAAGATAATATAGTATTTTTTGTCACTATTCTATCATTTTCATAACAGTAATATCGACAAATATTTACAAGGGCTTGTGTTTATTTTAAAATATTATTTATAGCCCGGCAAAACAAAAAGAGCCTTGGAATCACCAATGCTCAAATATTATTCTTAATTTTATAATTGTAAAATATCCTTAAGCAGCATACAAATATCTAGTTAATTGTGGCTACATCATTTACATATAAATCGTAGTCTACTATATACGTATCTACATATTCTCCAAGCACATCTATCAAATGTAAAGGCGATACGCCTCTCTCGTAAAGCATTCTCAGTAAATTATGAACCTTATATCTTTGAGGGCTAATATTTTCCACACTGTCTCGTTCTATATTGATCATCATTCCGTTAACAAAATCCTGTCTTTCAATTTCGATTCCATAGGTCTGTACCGTAATTTTTTCATCATTAGCACTAATAGTAATGTGTCCCTTTATAGCTCTGTAAATATAAATGTGAGTCAAATCCCCAAGGCTTTCCGTTCTGTTTAAGCTTTCAACTACCATCATATGTAACTCCTCCTACACTTAGTTTTTTCATTGCTAACCGACAGCTTGTCTTTACAATAATAATAGCATGTTGAAAAATAAAATAATGTCACTTTATGCAGGCATCTCATAATAATGAGTCTTTATAAAGTGACATTATTGGCTAGAATTATTCCGTATCTACAATATGCAACAGAGGCCTCGCAGACTCAATTACAGTTATTTCCATTTATTCTACACTTGATGTCGAATTTTTAGATAAGTTGACTAAAACTTTTACGAAGCTTTAATGCAGATAATGTTAAAATATAGGATTCCTTTATTGATATGTATTTCATCATATCTTCAATAATCATAAGTACTACCGTTACTACAGCGGTATCTTCCTTATTATAAGATGATATATTATATCTCTGTTTGAACACATTTATGACATCCTTTTTACATCTTATTTCCTTATAAAGCTCCATCAAAGTATCATACAAAACATCATAGGATATGCTCAAAAAATCAAGAGTTCTTTTTTCTCCTCCTTCTAAAACCGCTCTTAATATTTTATTAAGCGGTATGCCTTTATAATATTCTTCCATTACACTTTTATACCGCAGTGCAATAAATCTCCCAACTAAAGACTCATCAATTATTGCTATATCTCCTTCTGTGTTAAACATTACACTTACCGATGCCAAATCTCTTTCCAGTCCGTCTAAATCATTTAATATATTTCTTAGCTTTATACTAAAGCCCCTAGTATATTCAGCATTCATCACCAAAGTTGACAATTCTCTCGATGCCGAAGCAGCTACCAAGTCTGAAAAATTCCCATACTTTTTACTCATTCCCAACCTGAAATCCATATGTATCCCCTCCCAACAAATCAAGTTGTTACCTTATAAATATAAACAACTTCATTTCATTTGCATAAATTTATGTATGAAGTTGTTTATGTTTATTGTGTGAATTTATACAGGAAAATATTCAGCATGACGTCCACATTTACACAATTAATTTGTAAAAAATTGATTTACTATATTGCAATACTAAAGAGGTTATTATATAATATTAATAGATAATCATTATTTTTTAATAACTTTTCCTTAAAATTTAGTTGAGTGATTATCCATGACATTATCCGCCTCTGCAGCTGTAAAAATTTAATTTTTACAGCTCTAACTCCCTAATTGGCGTGACTCTCCCCAAGGGTCACGTCCTCTTTGGAGGATGGCTCGTAAAATTACAAGGTATTGTTAGTCAGTACATTGCATAAATTATTTTGATTAAAAATTAATTAGGAATATGGATAAGTTAATTTTAAAACTTAACAAGCTGATAAGTTTACTTATAAAGCTAGACCTTCATATAATATCCCGTTTAGAAAAGTTAATAAATTAACATAGTTTTTGAGAAGGATGTGATAGTATGAAATCTTTAGAATTAAAAAAGGATGTTTATTGGGTAGGCGCCCTAGACCCGGAGCTTAGAATCTTCGATATTATAATGTACACCCCTTATGGTACTACTTACAATTCCTATGTTGTGAAAGGCTCCGAAAAAACTGCGGTAATCGAAACTGTAAAAGTACAGTTTTTTGAACAATATCTTGAAAGATTACAATCTTTAGATGTGGATATAACAAAAATTGATTATATAGTAGTAAATCATACCGAGCCCGATCACGCAGGCTCTGTGGCCAAATTGCTGGAACTGTCCAAGAATGCCAAGCTAGTAGGCTCAGCACCTGCACTGAGATTTATGAAAAAAATTGCAAACAGAGAATTTGAATCCATAACTGTGGGAGACGGTAATTCACTAAGTCTTGGAAATAAAACCTTGAAATTCATATCTGCTCCATTTTTACACTGGCCGGATTCAATATACACATATTTAGAAGAAGATGCAGTCCTCTTTACCTGTGATTCCTTTGGAAGCCACTACTGCAATGCTGAAATGTTCAATGA
>JAEZDX010000633.1 GCA_023417975.1 Bacillota bacterium | reverse complement strand
GAGCATAAGTATAGAGTGACATAAAATTTTGGTGCAGCTCTTTCGATGCCGCCCATAGAGCAAATTTAGCATAATTTATACAGAAAATCAAGTTAAAAAAGGATACCGAAAAATCCGGTATCCTTTATTTATGTAACTATATCAAGTTATCAAGCTTTGGATACGTTTGTAGCCTGCTCGCCTTTTTGACCTTGAGTAAGATCAAATTTAACACGTTCACCTTCTTGAAGTGACTTGAAGCCTTCATTCATTATGCTTGAATAATGAACAAATACATCTTTACCATCTTCAGTAGTTATAAAACCATATCCTTTCTGAGCATTAAACCATTTTACTGTACCTTCCATTGTTAAAAACCTCCTAAAAATAAAAAAAATCATTGGTATTAAATATTACCTGATTATAGTGTACCTAAAATAAGTGCAAATATACTAAATAACACAATAAAAGAAAAGTCTTTTTTATTATTAGGAGAAGAAAAATATATGGTTACGAATCTTTCTTTTTACGACTCAGGGACAGACCTCCGAATTGACTGATAACTGCTATATAAAAACCAAAATCATACCACCATCCGGTATTAAAGGTCTCATAAATCCGAATGTTATGGTTAAATAAAGAAGCAATTAAAGAAACCGGTGCCAGCCAACCGTGCCATATACCCCAAAGAAATCCCGCTCTGTGGGAAGCACCATAGGAACCATCTCCGGGAATGCAGCCTGTAAGCATTGCTGCAAGCATACATATCATTGCAAAAATCAAAACCAATTTAGATTTTATCTTCATTTCAATCCTCCCAAAATACTTTTTATAATCAATAATAGTATATAACAAATATTGTCATGGTAGAAGTACTAAAGAAATTCACCACCTTCCAAACATAAGCAGCAGAAGTTGCCTAATTCTAATAATTGGGTATAATACTTAATATATACCAAGCTTGGTATAAAACATAACAGGAGGGGATTTTATGGAACTTAATATATTTGACTCACATGCGCATTACGATGATGAAGCTTTTGATGAAGATAGAGAACAGGTTATAAAAGATATAAAAGAAGCAGGTGTAATAGGAGTATTAAATTGCGGTTCGTCCTTTGACGGAGCAAAAATGTCTTTAGAGCTCGCACTAGAAAATGATATGTTCTATGCAGCGGTGGGGGTTCACCCGGAGTATGCCAATGAGCTTGATACTCAAATGCTTAATGAAATTAAAATTATGGCGGGGAGCAGCAAGGTTAAGGCAATAGGAGAAATTGGTCTAGACTATTACTACGATGAAAACCCTCCAAGGGATGTGCAGCAAAAAGCTTTCAGAATGCAGATGAAGCTAGCAGAAGAATTGGGACTTCCAGTAGTCATTCATGACCGAGATGCGCATGAAGATACTTTAACTATTATTAAAGAATTTCCTAAAGTAAAAGGTGTTGTGCACTGTTTTTCCGGAAGTGTTGAATTTGCTAGGGAATGCTTAAAACAAGGATATTATATCGGCGTCACCGGAGTTGTAACCTTTAAAAATGCTAAAAAGATAGTTGAGGTAGTAAAAGAAATACCAATAGATAGACTTTTGGTAGAAACAGATTGTCCATATATGGCGCCAACGCCATTTAGAGGTAAGAGAAACAAATCCGACTACATTGAGTATATAATTAAAGAAATAGCCCAAATAAGAGGGGTGGAAGCACAATATATAAGTGAAAATACAATTAAAAACGTCAGAGACTTGCTAAATTTGAAATGATAGTGTACAATGTATGAGTGTCAGACAAACTGGAAATATATACTAATAACTAAAGATTATATGTTTAAAATCGGAAAATGGTGCATATAATTAAATGTAGCCTAAATTTACCGGGTATACCTAAAACCAACCTGCTGGAAAGAGACTGTTGCAATTACTAGGAATCATATTATTTATATATATTATTTATGCACAGGGTGCATTGAAACAGTCGAAGTACAGGCAGAAGCGGGCATTTTATTGTTGAGTTGATTGTGCTTCTGCAGCAAGGGAGGTAAAAAATGGAAAAGATTAAGGGTAATTTAAAGAAGTTTTTTTCCATTGGTCCAAAGTCTACTTTCATGTTAGTTCTGTTGATCATAATTTGTATGACTATTATTTATAACATGAAGAAAGATATTACAGTTGATATTGACGGCAAGGAAACAAAAATTGTTACTTATAGCTCTAATATCAAAAGTGCTTTAGAGAAAAATAAAATAACTGTAGGATCAAAGGATAAAATTCAACCCGGATTAGACAGCAAAGTGAAAGATGGAGATAAAATAATTATAAAGAAAGCAGTTAATGTAGGTGTTCAGATTGATGGAAAAACACTGCAGATTGCTACAGCTGAATCAACCATAGGTGACATGTTTGATTCCGAGGGTATCACTGTAAGTGATTTTGACAAAGTTTCTCCTCTAAAGACTCAGTCCATCTCCGATGGTATGATGGTTACCGTCACAAGAGTTACTTCTGAAGTAACTAAAGAAGTCCAACCTATCGATTATTCCACTGAGATTAAGAAGGACAACAGCCTTGCAAGCAATGTGTCAAAAGTAGTTCAAGAAGGTCAAACCGGAGAACGAGAAATTGCTATAAGAGTTGTATATGAAGACGGTAAGGAAGTTTCAAGGGAAGTAGTTAGTAATTCAATAACTAAGCAGCCTATACAAAAAGTACTGCTGCAAGGTACCCTTGGAATATTAAATGTATCCCGTGGTGGTGAACAGGTTCTTTACAGAAAGACAATACGAGTTAAGGCTACTGCATATTGTCCGTGTTCTATTTGTACGGGCAAGTTTAGGACAGCCAGTGGTTATGCCAGAACAGCTTCTGGAACAATAGCCAAGAGAGATCCGAGTGGGTATAGTACCATTGCTGTAGACCCA
>JAEZDX010000618.1 GCA_023417975.1 Bacillota bacterium | reverse complement strand
CAATTACCCTCATTGCGAAAGCCACATTTTCATAAACATTCATTGTAGGTATAAGTCTAAAATCCTGAAATACCATACCGATTTTTCTTCTATAAAAAGGCAATTCCTTTCTTTTCAATTCATTAACTACCGTATCATTAAGCTTAATTGTTCCGGAGGTTGGATCAACTTCCTTCAATAACAGCTTTATAAAGGTAGACTTACCTGCACCGCTTGGACCGACTAGGAAAACAAATTCTCCCTTGTCAATCTGTATATTAATGTTACTCAAGGCATACTGTTTATTATCATATGTTTTATTTACGTCGATAAATTCTATCATCTTTTCAACCCTTTCTTCATTTTAGTCCATAACATTTTGCCTTTCGCCATTTCTATTATAACATAACAAAATATTTTGTATCACCTAAATTTTTTAATTTATCTTAAACTTTAATACAAAAAAATAATAGAATGTTTACATTTACATATGCTTAATTTTTTCTTTTTTTGTATCCAATATAAATATTTCACATTATTTACTAAATTCCTGCATGCTTTGGCATTTAGTAATATATTATTTTACGACAAAAAAATCTGTCCCTTAAGCGAAACATATTAATGTTCTGCATATGGGACAGAATTCCAATATTTATATAGAACTTAAACTCATTGCTCCGTAAGATTTTTAAAGCCTTCTCCCAACACCTCGTGAGAGTCGTTCACCGCTATAAAGGCTCTATCATCTACCTCCATAATATACTTTTTCAAGGTTATGTACTCTCTTCTTGTAAGTATTGTATAGATTATATCAATTTCATTGTCACGATAGCCGCCCTTGCCGTAAAGCTTTGTATAGCTTCTGTCCAATACATTAATGATAAACCTTCCAATTTCCTCATGATGAGTAGTAATTATTATAGTTTGCTTGCATATATTAAAGCCGTCAATGGCGTAGTCAATTATAAAGCCGTTAATTATAACTGCAAGCAGCGCATACATACCTTTATTGGCTCCAAAGGTAAATGCTCCGCCAATTGTTACTATAAAATCAACTGCAAGCAGGGACTTTCCTATATCCATATGAACAAACTTGTTCATAATCTTTGCCAATATATCCGTACCGCCCGTAGAGGCATTTTCATTGAATACTAACGCCATACCTATGCCGGACGTAAAAGTTCCGAAGATTGCAGCCAGCATTAAATCCTTTGTCAAGGCCATATCACTGGTTATAAAGTGATCCATTATCCATATGCTGCCGGATAAAGACAAGCTGGCGTATATGGTTTTTGCTCCAAACTTATTACCTATAACAATAAAAGCGATAATAAAGAGAATAACGTTCATAATAAGTACAAGCAAACCTACAGAAAGGTTTGGTAAATAGCTGTTTACAATTATAGCTATACCTGTTACACCTCCTGCAGCCAGTTCGTTTGGTGCAAGAAAAAATTCAATACTTACTGCTACAAGAAATACTCCTATAGTAATCATCATATATTCTTTTAAGACTTTCATAATATCACCGTCACTCTTTTTTTTTACCAAAGAAAATAATACCACCATAGTATATAATGCCTATGATGGATTTATTTTATTTATGTATCCGTTAATTTATTTAATAAGTAACCCCCAGGTTGAACTTCCTACAACACCGTCTTCAATAAGATTATTTGCTTTTTGGAAGCTTATCACTGCAGTTTTCGTCTTTTCATCAAAGTTTCCTGTAATTGCTCCGCTGTACAACTTCTTTTGAGACAGAACATATTGGATCCTTTTCACATCGTCTCCGGTTACCCCAACTTTTATCTGTCTTGTAAACTGAACATTTTCATAACTTCCGCTGTTTGTCGGTTTTTGAGTGCTTCCGTTGCCTGCTTCGCCGGTGCTTACATTTCCCCCGGCACCTTGATTATGATTATCACCGCTTGCCGGCTTATCACCTGCATTACCGGAAGTTTGCTTGCTATCATCACCGGTATTATTCTTTGTTCCACTGTCAACTGCTGTATTGGAATTATCCTGTTCAGCTGCTGCCTTTATATCATCTCTGTACGTTAAATAATTAGGTCCGCCTCTTAAAACAAAAAATGCAGCTATGAATATCAATAAAACCGTATATGCAGCTGCGGCAGAGAATAGCAGCCTGTTCTTCCTCATTGTAGTTCCTCCATTCTGAAAGTAGTTCTTCAATATACTTATGCACGAATATTTCACCAAAGTACCTAACATTACCCACTATTATTATATTATCAATATCGATATCATGCAAACAATTTTATATAGATATCCAATTATTAGTCATAGACTAAAGCCCATTTTACTTTAGTACCTACACAATGTAAAAGGACTATCCTCTTATTTGAGAATAGTCCTAGGACAAAAACTTTGTTCAATTATGAATTCAAGCCCACACTAATTAATAGTGCTTCATCTACAAGTAACATATCTTCGTCTTTCATGTGTCCAATCTTTTCTTTTAACCTCTTTTTGTCCAGAGTTCTTATTTGCTCCAGCAAAACTACAGAATCCTTGTTGAGTCCATATTCTTCAGATGAAATTTCAACGTGGGTTGGGAGCTTTGCCTTATTTATTTGAGAGGTTATTGCGGCCACAATAACTGTAGGACTGTATTTGTTGCCGATATCATTTTGAATAATTATAACAGGTCGAACCCCTCCCTGCTCCGATCCTACTACAGGGCTGAGGTCAGCATAGAATATATCTCCTCGTTTCACTATCATTGTCATCAGGCAAATCACTCTCCGTAAGCCATACCTCATAATCTTGCAAATTCTTAAAGTCATCGGCACATCCCATCTCTGCTATTTCTACATTTATATCTGCCATCTCTATATAACCTTTTTTCATCTTCTCTATATATTCAATTTTTTTTCTTTCTTCTATATATAATATTAAAGCATCCTTAATTAATTGACTGTTTTTTTTGCCTTTTTCTTTAATTTTACCTTCTAATTCTCTGCTAAGTGTTTCTGAGAGGTTTACGACTAATCTCTTTGAACCTGACATGTTATATGATACCTCCTATTACCGTTAAGCAAAATATGTAGAATAAAAAATATGCAGTTTGATTTAATAAAAACTAAACTGCACTAATCTACAAAACTTAATATAGTATAAACATCATGTAAAATAATTATATCCCACTTAACTGCCCCGTGTCAAAGCAATATAATGGATAGTGAATATTTACCAACGAAGTTTTTTACATCATTAACATTTTGCACCACATAAGTCATATTAAGCCTTGAAGAAAAAGTGCTATTAGCTTTTTATATATAATTTCTGATTTCTACAACCCTGCCATCCTTTAAGAAAACTCTCGGCACTCTCTTACTAACGACACAAAGTATCTCGTAATTGATGGTGCCTATATGGTGAGCGATATCATCGGCATTATATTTTACTCCATTGTCTTCTCCCATTATAATAGCCTCGTCGCCTATCTTCACATCCTCTATATCAGTGACATCTACCATACACATATCCATACATATTCTGCCAACTATAGGAGCTAACCTCCCTTTAACAATAACCTTACCTTTATTAAATAGCAATCTCGTATATCCATCTGCATAACCTATGGGTAAAGTGGCAATTATGCTTTCTCTTTCCGTTTTATAAGTCCTGCCGTAGCTTATGTATTCATCTGCAGGCAGCTTCTTTACGTTTATTACACTGGCCTTGAGAGACATTGCCGGTTTCAGATCTATTTTTGATTTATCAACCTCATCGGAAGGATAGTAACCATAAAGCAGTATTCCGGGTCTGACTGCGTCCAAATGCACTTCAGGCATATCAATAATAGCTCCGCTGTTTGCTATATGCCGCAGCTTTATGCTGACACCTATTTGCATCAATTCATTACAAAACCAATTGAATTTCTCAAACTGGTACAAGGTATACTCTTTATCCTTTTCATCAGAGCTTGAAAAATGAGAAAATATACTTTCAATCATTATATTAGACAATTTGCTTATTTTATATACATCGTTTATGCTATTACGGTCCGGCAAAAAACCTATTCTTCCCATGCCAGTATCAACAGCTATATGTATTTTAACTTTTTTTCTATACTTTTCAGCTTCTTTGGATACCGCTTCAACATATTCATAGGAATATGCCGTAATCTCCAAATCATTTTCGATTATTTCTTCTATAAAATCTATAGGAGTATATCCCAATATCATAATTGGAGCGGCTTTAATAGTTCTTCTAAGTTCAACTGCTTCTGCAACTACAGCAACAGCCAGTCTTGTAGCCCCATTTTCCAAAAGCACGGGTGCAACCTCTAAAGCGCAATGTCCGTAGGCGTCTGCCTTTATAACGGCAATTATATCCTTTGAAGCCGATATTCTCCTTACTTCTCTCATATTATGAGCTATGTTATCCAGATTAACCTCTGCCCATAAAGGTCTAAGTTTTTCCGTCATTACATTTCCCCCTCATCAGTACATGGATGCAGCGGCTCTTCACAATTTTAATATTAATATTTGAAGCTTTCTGCGGCCGGCATCTTTATCACTTTTATATATCATTTGAAACTAAACAGATTACTGTCTAATTTCTCATTGGCAGCAAATTCAGAGTAAACTATTCTCACTCTTTCCCTGTCATTACTATCATATATCAATACTTTTTCAGGTACAAGTGCTTTAGCATCAACATATAATACCGCTTTTGCCATATTTCTGTTGTTGTCCGGTATGGTCAGTTCGATGACCTGGAACTTTCTTCCGCTTTCTTCTTTTATAAAATATTTTGTATCCTCGTTTGTATACATTAGCTTTATGTACTTATTGACAAATGACAGATAAAACAAGTTGTCAAAGCTCTCTTCCACGGAATACTTTCTTCCGCTTATGTTGTCATCTACATGTATCCATTTGTCTTTATATATAAATGTACGATCTTGCCCAATCTCAAGCCGTGCACCCAGGTTGTCATCGTAATAGGCATTACATACATATTGTATTGTCTGTTTGCCGTTTAAAATATCTATGGATGCTTTACATTTATAACTTTTTATATTCTTCAGATATTCCAGTACTCCAGCCTCGCTTTTCTGTTTTTTTGTACAGCCTGCTGCAGTGACACACATTATAGATAAAATAATCAGTATAATCTTTTTTATTATCTTCATAAACCCCTCCGGAAACTATCCCTATCAATATTACTATTATTCCTAAAGGGTTCATTATATTCTAATGATACAATAATTCTTTTAAAGCAAAGGGTATATATTCTATAACGTCCGAGGCACATATACTGTGCATTTTTTCGGAAAGCCTGTCACCGCAATAGCCATGCACATAGGCTCCGCACACAGCACTACCTAATGGCGGCAGTCCTTGTGACAGCAGTGAAGCAATTATTCCCGTTAGACAGTCTCCCATGCCTCCGGAAGCCATAGCGCTGCTTCCGGTAGGGTTCACATAAACATATTCTCCATCGGTTATTACTGTGTTATAGCCCTTTAGCAGTACAATTATCCCATTTTCCTTTGCATACTCTTTTGCAGCTTCTATTCTGTTTCCATTTACATATTCCACAGATTTATTCAGAAGTCGTGCCATTTCTCCGGGATGAGGCGTAAAAATAAAGCTGCTTCCTTCCTTGGCTCTTTTCTTTAGAACTTCCAGTAAGCCGTTTTCCTTGGAAAGAATATTTAAGCCGTCGGCATCGATAACTACAGGACTCTCAGCTTTCTCTATAATGTTTTCCAAAAGTGCTGTGCTTTCACTAGCTTCTCCCATACCCGGACCCACAGCTATGCCGTCAGCAGCCTTTAAAAGCTTTTCAAATTTTTCACCGGACGCCACTGCCGTCATAGCTTCCTTAACCCTCTGCTCCAAAACACGTATAACCTTCTCACAGCCGGACAAAGTAACAAGTCCGCTTCCGCATCGCACCGCTGCTTCTGAAGCTATGGCAACAGCACCGTAAAAGCCTTCCGAACCTCCAACTATTACAGTCCTCCCAAAGCTGCCCTTATGAGAATACAAATTCCTCTTTTGTATATTTTGCAAAATATAGTCCTTTTCCGTAACATATATTTTTTCTCCATACCTTTGCTCTACAGCTTCCGGAATGCCTATGCTTTCAACTACTATCTGCCCCGTATATTCACCTGCTCCATACTTTAAAAAACCCTTTTTGTATTGCTGAAAGGATATTGTCATATGTCCCTTTATACAGCAGCCAAGCACCTCCCCCGTGTCACACTGCATTCCTGAAGGTATATCAACGCATAGGATATACTTAGAGTACTCATTGATTATTTCTATGGCTTCCTTGTATATTGCGCTTATTTCTCTATTGAGTCCTACTCCGAAAACACCGTCTACAACAACATCTCCATTTATAACGCAAGCCTTAAGCTTTTCAATATCCACCGCTCCTGTAATAAGCTCAATATCCAGCGCCATGTTTTTTATTATATTATAATTTAACTGAAAGCATTCACTTCCACCGTTAATGTCACCAAGTATAAATACGGTAACTGCTTTTCCACCCACACTCAAATGCCTTGCTAAGGCCAATGCATCACCGCCGTTATTACCCGTACCGGCTGCAATTACAAACTTACTTCCCTGTAATTTTTCCGCATGCTTATAGAGCTTTAAAGCCGCACTTTCCATAAGCACCATCATTGGAATTCCAAGTTCTTCAACGCAGGCTTTATCAATATTTCTTAACGCCGAGGCACCCGAAACCTTCATTTTACCTTACCTCCAAAACCGCGTAGGCTATTGCATTGCTTTTTTCGTGAGAGATACTTAAATGAATTATATAAGCTCCCAACTGCTGAGCAATATCCTCAGCTCCATTATGTAATATAATTGAAGGTTTTCCTTTATCGTCTCTTATGACTTCAATATCCTTCAGAAAAAAGCCTCTGAAGCCTGTGCCAAGAGCTTTTGCTACCGCTTCCTTGGCAGCAAACATTCCAGCTGCATGCTGATCCATAGATTTCTTTCCACTCATATATTCCTGCTCGTTTTCCGTAAAGGTCTTGCTTATGAAATTCCCATTTTTGCTAAGAGCTTTACTTATCCTATCTATTTCAACTATATCTACGCCTACGCCAACTATCATAGTTTACCTCCAAAAAATGAATATGCTGTAATTCTAAATCAGCATTTAAGCTGTTTACATATAATTTAATTTTACTCTTAAACTTAATAGACTTCAAATGGGGTGTAATAGAAAGTCTGGTAGGCTTATATTGTAAATTTGACAAAAATAAAAAAGCCAATAAATATAGGAAGTAAAAATATCTTTACTTTATACTTGGCTTTTTAAAATAATTATACCATTCACTCTCCTGCAGCTAAAGATTGTGTATTCCCATCCTATGAACCAGAATCATTTTTCCGCTTTTTTCTTTCCCAAACTATTTCACATATACATAGTATCATATAAATTACAGCAATAATTGTATATGAGTTACGTGACATTAACCTAAAATTTTGTATTATACTTAATGTGATTAAAACGAGGAAGAGAATAGCTCTTGCAAGCTTTATACTCATTATTTATATCTCCTATACATCAACTTATATGCATATCCTACAGTTTACGAATTTTGCTTATACCAAATACGCCAATAATAACTTAATTGTATTTTCCAGCGCTTTATAGTGAGTTCTCTCCATTCCGTGGGATGCATGTACTCCCGGACCTATAAGCGCTCCCTTTATATCGTTACCGCCTCTTAATGCTGCACTTACATCTGACCCATACATAGGATATATGTCTACAGCGTAATCTATATTATTATCTTTTGCTAAGTTTACTAGTTCAGTAGTTATTCCAAAATCATAAGGTCCACTTGAATCTTTTGCGCAAATACTTACCATATATTCTGTACAAGACAAGTCTTCACCTATACATCCCATATCAACTGCTATTAATTCAGTAATATCACTTGGTATGTATGATGATCCATGTCCAACTTCTTCATATATAGAAATCAATATTTTTGTTGTAAACTTAGGCTTTATTTTTTCTCTGTTCATTAGTTCTAACATTGCTATTAGGGCTGCAACACTTCCTTTATCATCAATAAATCTTGACTTTATAAATCCACTTTCAGTAATAGTAGTCTTAGGATCAATAAAAATAAAATCTCCCGGAGCAATTCCTAAAGCTAAAACATCTTCTTTGCTTTTTACTACTTCATCAATTCTAATTTCCATATTTTTTTCATCTCTTGGCTTTGTTTTACTATCTTCAAAAACATGTACTGCAGGACTAGTGCTCAAAAAAGTACCTGTATAAATCTTTCCGTCTCGAGTTCTTATTTTACAATATTCGCTATCTAAGGTTGGCACTATAGGTCCGCCTAATATAGTAAACTTTAAAGTTCCGTTTGAGGTTATAGATCTAACCATTGCGCCTAATGTATCTACATGAGCACATAGTCCAACTGTCTTCTCATTGCTGTTTCCTTCAATAGTAATTACTCCGCAGCCTTTATTGGTTCTTTCAAATTTATATCCATAGCCCTTTATCATTTCCTCTATTTTATCAATTATTTCAAAGCAAAATCCTGTAGGACTATCATATTCCAATATTTCTTTCGCTGTTTTTAATACCATTTCTTTATCTACTTTTAAATTATTAATCATTTTTGCCTCCTAAATAGTATAATGTAGGGTTTACATTCCTTACCAACCCAGTATTAAATCCATAAGCAAAATTATAGTGGCAGCTAATTATTGTAATAGCTACCACTATAACATTTATTAATGCTTCTCCATCTCATCTTTTAATGCTATTACCTCTGTTTCGTTCAATCCTGTTATTTCTGCTACAAAAGAAATATCTGCTCCTTTACGAAGAGCATTTTTTGCAATTTCTTTCATGCCTTCAATCTTTCCTTCTTCTCTTGCTCCTTCAACCATACTTTTTTCATCTAGTATTTGCTTCATTCTAAGCTCAGCAAGTCTTACTGTTTCCGGATCTCTACTTAACATATCTAGTACCGTTATTGCTTTTCTTATTGCTGGCTCTCCCATTTCAATTACCTCCTTTTCTGGCTTAGTTAAAAATGCAAGCCACTTATTTAAACTGTTATCAAGTTCTCGATTCTCGTCCAAAAACTTTGGTAATTCTACAAAATGTATCTCTAATATGTCTGTTAACATCGTCTTTTCTTCATCTTCCCATAGATGATAGGTTGTATGATATTTTATACTGTCTATATAGTTAAAGTTTAATATATTTATTGTTATCGTCTTATTAAGATTCTTATAATTCTCTCCTTTTTTGATTTGGTTAGAATACAATCTTGACCAATAAAAAAGTGTTCTATTTATCATATTATATCTATTTATAAGTTGTATTTCTACATTAATATGAGTACCTTTCTCCGTTATTACTCTTACATCTAAAATGCCTATCTTATCATCTACCGCTTCAATATCTGATAATTTTGTATCAACATATTCAACATGCTTTATTTTTTCTTTCTCAGTTCTCTCCAATAAAGCATTTAAAAAACTTATTAATATATCTTCATTTTCTGGACTTCCAAATATTTTTTGAAATACTACATCGTTCTTAGGATCCAGAATCATTTTATTATTATAATTAAAATCCATTCTATCACTTCCTTCGTTAATAATATTTTACCAAATTTAACAGTCTTATTCTATAATCAAATATTATTATGGAAGTTTTATTATTATTTTTGAATACTAGATATTAATTCACAAAAACGAAACACTGCCAATGTATCTGAAGATTGCATTTGCTCCATATTTTACTACAATAAATCTAGAAAGTACTATACTGAGAATTACAGAAAATGTGCCTAAACCTGTAAAGTTTTTTTCCTAAACTTTAATCTCCTAAAACCAACTTTTTACTTTAATCATTAAAACATCTATACTAAGATCTATACTACCTACTTGAACAACAATACCTTCACCAACCCGAATTTGTGATATTTTATAAAATTTCTACTCACTGGCTCCTAATATAATTGTTGAAATAAATTTAAAATATACTTCTAAAATAGAACTGCAATTTCTTCTTCCTCAAAGTAGCGTAATAGTGCTCCTTTTAATTCATTTATTTTAGATACACTAACATCAATAACATTTGAAAAGTACTTGGAATTTTGATTGTCAAATACTTCTCCAGTGGTTACTATTTTTCTCTCCTTATCAAAAATGATTGCTGGTCTTCCAATTTTCTTATCATATCTATAACAAAATTCACTGAATACACTTTGAAGCACAAACTGTTCATTTTTTTTATTATCAATTACAGTAAAGACGTTACTATTGCTGTATAATATATAATTAAATTTATAGTTAAGTATTCGTCTCTCATATGAATCATGTAATATATCATATTTTGTAATAATTACTGATTTTTCTTTGAAATCATATATGCAATAATAAATAGTAGCTTTATATATACTTAATAAATCTAATGCTCCAAATACACCCTTTGTTTCAATTACCTTTTGGGTCACATTACTATTTTTTCTTACCTCATCTATAAAATTCTCAACCTCTAACAATAATATCTTTTCTTTTAATTCTTTAACAAAGGGTTTACATATTGTAGAATTATAAATACTTTCTTTTTCTCTTCTTGAAACCAAACTTGACCATATTACAATATATTTCTTATCCTCTTTTTGCACTATTTCAACTGATTTAATTCCTCCTTTATAAATCGACCTGTCGTTTACTCTATAGCTTTCGCCATTTTCGATATCGTAAAGGAATAGGTTGTATTTATTAAATC
>JAEZDX010000613.1 GCA_023417975.1 Bacillota bacterium | reverse complement strand
TTTCTTTTTGCATAAGCCCCCTTAAATTATACATGATACTTAAGTCTATTATTTTATTTTGATTTGTGTACAAAATAGAATTATTGATATCATTTAATGCATTGATTGTTTCCTTATTTTCAAAATAATATAATGCTCGGTTATAATACACGGTTGCGTATTTAGGATTAATCTTTAATGCCAAATTCCAATCTTTGAATGCTTCATCATAATTTTTATTATATAAGTTATATGATGCTCTTGTGTTTAAAAACATATGACAATTACTTTCAATAGTTGAATTTTGATTACATTGATTAGCAAGTTGAATTTGTTGAAGTATCATTGGATTTTCATTAAGCGTTGCAAAAGCACTATTACTTGTAAATAAAAGGAATAATAATAATAAGGTCTTGATTTTCATATATAGTTCCACCCTGTCTTATCAATTGCTACATTGGAAAAGATACAAATACATCATTCTGTCCATCTGGTCTTTTGGTAGAAGAATATTCTATACCAAAACTTCCACTGCCTGAACTTCCACCATATTCTTGAGGGTACTCGTAATCATATTTAATCTTCCCGGTGCATTCATATTTTTTTATTTCAGGATTGTAAGAATTAACCTGTATGTTTTCTACAGAAAGATTCGAGTAATATGGGTTTTCTCTATTTTCTCTATAAATTCTTATAATGGTCTCTTTGACAGATTCATCATAGCAACTAGGTGGTTTTTGCAAATTAAAATAATTCTGAATGACTCCAGAAACTAAAATACTTACACTAATTAATACAAGAGTACCAAACACATATTTATTTAAGGATATACGGCCAGAAATTTGTTCCTCTATACTGGTATCAATATCAGACAAACAACTATCTCCATCATTAGAGAACTTATCATTTATATCATCATTATTTTTTAAAGTAAGTTCTTTATTTTGATTACAAACCTTTGTGACCTCTTTGCAAAATGGACATCTTTTTGCAAAGAAACTTATTTTCTGACCACAACTTGGGCAACTAATTTTGTTCATACCCTCTGCCTACCATAGATACATTTTGGTAAAACTATATCTAATCCACAAATAGAAATAATCTTATTATACTGAGTTCGCTTTGTTCGAATTATATTTTTAAAATTTTCTGCCACAAACATCCAAAACTTAGAACGATAAATATATCCACTATATGTTCTTATTGCTATGTTTGAAAAATGTTTCTTATAACTATCGTCGCAACCCCAATAAATCAAAGTTTTTTTATTTATTCTTGAGTCATTAATCATAAAATACGATAATAAAATACCTAAGGAATATTTTTTTAATGAAGTATCATATGTAAGATTTTCTAAATATACAGAACCATCCAGTTCGGAAATTAATAATATAGCCACAGTCATTTTATTAATAACCATTTCATAAGCTTTTGTGACATGGTATTCATAAATATATTCTTGCGGTGTTATACTATAAATCTTTTTATGTGTAACCCTCTTGAAAGAAAAATATTTTAACATTAGAGTATTAGGAATATTCTCAGCGTTATATATATTTACTTTATATCCACCCAAATCCGATGTTATTTTTTTTGCTTTTCTTTTCAAATTATATCTTGTTTGACTGCTTAGACTATTAAGATAATCTTGCTCCGTTTCTGGTAATTCAGTAATATAGTCTATATGACAAGTAAGATTATGGTTTTGATTATATGAATTAACAGAAGAAAATAACTTAATTCGTGTAATTAATCTGTATTTCTTAAATAGATACTTAATTACATAATTGAAAGTACTATTATCAAGCTCAGATAAATAAATACCAATAAACAATGTGCCCTTTTGAATATAAATTGGAATAAATATTTCTCTATTAGAGTCAACTAATTTGATTAATTCATAATTTCTTTTGAATAAAATGTCATACCTATTACGTGTAAAATTTGGAGAAATATTTTTTATTAATTCGTCTTTCCTATCTTTAACCAAATCTATTAGCATCAGAAAAACAACTTTTTCGTTTCAAATAAATATGCAAGAGAAAGCTGATTATTAGACAATAATGATTTTATTTTTATACATTCCTTCAAATCAAAAGGTGTTTCTCCTGACAACTTACTGGTAAAACATTTAAACGTGATGCCCAATGAATTAGCAATATCAGATTGCTCCAAGTTATCCTTTAACATTTCTGCTAGTAAATTTTTATACAGATTTTGTTTTATTGATGTTTTCATATAATAACTTCATTATAATAATGCCCATGAAATAATATACTTCATGTTATTGATGTAGTCAAGGTTAATTTATCATTTTATGGAAACATAAGCTACAAAACTTTAACCTGAGAATGTTTTATATAGCCATATTTTAAAAAATCCTTTACTATATTGATGTAAAAGAGGTGATAATGGATTCATTAAGTAGAGAAAAGCTTACATATTACAAAGAGAAGAAAAGGTTTACTAATAAAAGAATTTCTGAACTTACTGGCCTACCTATCAGTAGCATTGATAAGCTC
>JAEZDX010000604.1 GCA_023417975.1 Bacillota bacterium | reverse complement strand
GATTTAATAAGAGCTATTAATGATGCACATAAGGGCTCTTTTATGCTACCCTCGCAAGTTGCAATAAAAATTGCCAAGAAGCTATCTCAAAGTAGTATCGTCTCAGTGGAGGATAAGAAAAGCCTGGCGGATTTTTCGGAAAGGGAAATAGAAATTGCCAAAATGCTAGCATTAGGTTTTAACAATAAACAAATTTCAAATTCTCTATGTATTTCCGAAGGAACAGTTAAAAATTATATAAGCAATATTTATTCAAAGCTTGGCACGTCTGACAGAACAGCGGCAGCCCTTACTATAAAAAAAGCTTTGAATATGTAATAGTGAAAAGCCCCGGTCATAGTTAATTATGACCGGGGTAACTGTTTTATGACCAAGGTATTGTATTAATATATATATATTGATTGAATAAATAATATTGATGAAAGGACTGAGATAATGAAGGCACTGTCACCCGTGTTATATGGAAAACGGAATAAGAGTAAGGTTTTTGCTTCTATAAATTCTATCGCAATAGCTGTTATGTTCTTATTTATTCTATACAATATTTTACAGAGCATGACAAATACAGAGTATAGAAACTCTATTCCAAAATATAGAAATGCTGCAGAAATTACAAGTTATGGACAAGATTCTGGCGATGATTTCTTGATAAAACAGATAAATGAAAATGTAGAAAGGTTAGTTTCAACGAGATTTGATTATACTCTGAGAATTACTTTTCCCGGTTCCCAAGATCAATCTGTTGTAAAACCATTAAAGAAGGATGATGTAAAATACTTTATGAATAAGGAAGGTATAAAGCTTGTAGAAGGAAGACTGCCTAAGGAAGGAACGAAAGAAATAGCTATAAATAAGAATGTTGCAATGAACAGAAATATTAAGCTTGGTGATTTAGTTGGGGACAGCATTAATAAATTTGATTCACTGCCAGGAGAATATAAAATAGTAGGGGTTTTAGAAAGTGAAGCCTTTATATCAATAATACAAGCAAATGATGAGGTATTCAACAGTTTTTATGCCTTTGCCAAAGATGGGAAAGAGGACAGCTTTGAAAAATATATTAACAGTCTGCCTAAGGATAAATTAAATATTACAACTGAAGCTTCTGCTTATAAGCATTTTAAAAGCGTTATGGGGGCACTGAGAGTTATAGATATCATAGCAATATTATCTATAGTTGTAATGGTAGTCACTGTAGGCAGCTCAAAATATGCACAGTATTATAACAGAAAAGAAGAATTCGGGGTTTTAAATGCTATTGGTTATAACAAACATTTTATTTTAAGTAAGACGTTGAAAGAGGTGTCCATGACAAATGTTGTGGGGTTTGTCTCAGGGCTGCTCATTGCCTTAATCATTTCAATATTAATGAAAAAGTTCTTTTGGAACCCAATGGGAGCAGATGGATGCTTATTTACCATGAAAGGTCTAATAGTGGCGTCCTTCATACCAATGTTTACAATTTTATTTTCCATCATACCTATTAACAATCTAATAAATAAATTAGATCCAATAAGGATGATTGAAAAAAATTAGGAGGGATATTAATGTTTAAAATTGAAGATGTAAATCTTGTATATGATATAGGAAAAGAAGTCCAAACATATGCACTTAGAAATATTGACTTGACGCTTCCTGACAATGGAATGCTGGGTATTATGGGGCCTTCAGGCAGCGGGAAAAGTTCATTGTTATATGTGATGGCAGGGTTAAAGCTTCCTACCTCAGGAAAAGTTATATATAATAATTTTCATTATAGTAACCTATCGCCTAAACAAGCATCAGATTTAAGGTTGAGGGAGTTCGGATTTATATTCCAAAGACACTTTCTTATTGACTATATGACGGTTCTGGAAAATGTTCTTACACCAATAAACAGTGACAGTAGAGAAGCTAAAGCAAAAGCTGTGGAGCTTTTGGAAAAACTAAAAATAGGGCATCTTGTTAATAAGAGACCTTTTCAATTGTCCGGAGGTCAGAGGCAGAGAGTTGCAATTGCCAGATCATTAATAAACGATCCTAAAGTAATTCTTGCAGATGAACTCACCGCAGCACTTGATCATGAAAGCGCCAAGGAAGTAATGGAGTTTTTAAATGAGTTTAAGAGAGAGACGTTAATTATTGTTGTTACACACGATCCGTCCATATTGGAAAAAGCTGATGATATAATAAATATCCGGGATGGCATAATAACGGGCATTGAAAGCTTAAGAGGAGTGATATAATGAAACCCTTATCCGCTGCCACATATATCAAGAGCAACCTAAAAAAGGTTTTCCCTAGCTTCATTTGCAGCATAATAAGTGTTTTTCTCATATATATATTTGGGCTTATTTTATATGGTTCTATAAGCAGCTTTAATTGCTTGAGCGTAAATTTGGTGAAAAATGCAACGTATGTTCGTTCTAATAATAATAAACCTATATCTGAGAGAATAATGAAAGAAATAAAATCTGACGACAATGTGTATAATATCATACCTCTGCTTAATACAAGTAATCATATGACATATAAAGCTGCCTTCGGCAATATGGGTGTAGATTTTTATAATTTATATTCTGAAGATGTTGAAAATGTAATAAAGAATTTTAATAATGAATTGACTGAAGGAAGAATTCCAAAAGATAATGCTGGTGAGTTGCTGCTTCCAATAGAATTAGCCAAGCAATATAAGCTTAAAGTAGGTGATGTAATAGATAATAGTACGAATAGTGATAATATTCATGTTAGTAAAACCTATAAGATAGTTGGAATTACGAAGGGCAGTGCATGGATGCCTATAGTATGCGATGTAGAAGAAACAAAAAGAGAAGATTCATTAAAAAGCGGGGTCATATTATTTTTAAAGGATTCAGGTAATATGAGCATTAACGAGAAAATAACCGGTATGAAAGATAAGAACATTGTAGTGCAAGAATACAAAAGTATAAAAGAAGCAATGGATTCATTAATAATTGGTATTAATATTTTATATTGTGCTTTGAGCATTATTATACTGATAGTGCTATGTTTATCCTTAGGAAATTTAAACTACATTACATTTTTAAATAGAAAAAATGAGTTTGCTGTTCTTGCAACTATTGGATTGTGGAAATCAAAGCTTAGGATAAGGCTTTTGAAGGAGAATACCTTTATATGCTTTATGGGATTTGGAGTAGGAGCCTTATTGACAACTCTGGTTATAATGCTGCTTAATATAACTGTTTTAAATCCAAAGGGGCAATATATTCCTATATTTAGATTTGACTCTCTCTTAGTGGCTTTCATAATACCAGTAATAGTAGCAATACTTTCTATGCTTTCCTCTATAAAAGAATTCAACAGACTTAGCTGCGATAGTTTGAATATATAGTATAGATAGGCTTTATGTTCAAAAGGTTGACATTAAAAACAGCATAATGTAATAGTTGTAACATAATTGTAAAATGATTGCATGACCTATGTAAAATTTTTATTTTCTATACTACTTGGACATTTTTTGTGTTATTATGTCGTTGGGTGATGAAAATGAGAGGAAAATTAAGCGCTATATTTTTATGTGTTACAATTATGATTTCTGCAACAGTTTCGGGATGTTCCGGAAATAAAAGTGTGGATACAGCAGGTTCAAAAACTGTAGCAGGTAATCTACCTGGAGGAGACGGTAATAAAGATCAAAATGGAGCCAACGGAACAAATACTTCAACTTCCGAAGCTGGCACATCCGATAAAAATGGACAGGCCGGAAATAGTTCAACACCAGAAGCATCTCAGTCAAATAATAATGGAGACAAACAAAATGATTCCACTGTTAGTGATGATAAACCCTTAGATCATAAGGAAGTTTTTTTAACATTTGATGATGGTCCTTCGGTAAATACGGAAAAAATATTAAAAATATTGAAGGAAAAACAAGTAAAAGCGTCTTTCTTTCTTGTTGGAAGTAATGTAGACAAGTATCCTGACTTAGTAAAAGCCGAATACAATGATGGTATGGCTTTGCTAAATCACAGCTATTCTCATGATTATTCAATGTATAAGAATACTGATGCTATGATAGGGGATTTCGATAGAACTACTGATGCTATCAAAAATATTTTGGGCATAACACCTCTGCCTTTTATAAGATTCCCGGGAGGGTCTGATAACTCCTATGGCGGGGCTGAAGGAATGAGAAATATAAGGAATAGAATACATGACAAGGGAATAACCTATGTGGATTGGAACGTGGCCTCAGGGGATGCTGATGCAGTTAAGATTCCTGCGGATAAAATAAAAAATAATGTAATAAATCAGGCTTCAGGAAAAACAATAGCAGTGGTGTTAATGCATGATGCAGCTGCTAAAACTACTACTGTAGATGCACTACCGGATATTATAGATAACTTAAAAAGCAAGGGTTTTGTATTCAGAACTTTTAAGGATTTGACTTCTACTGAAAAAAGTAGAATGGAAAAAGCAGGGATTATAAACAGAAATGCCGGAAAATAATAAATCATATATAACCGTTTCTAAAAGTACAGGAAACCCCAGATCAATGCTAAATGCATATATTCGGGGTTTCTTGTTTGTTGAATATCCTGCTAGGGGAATACTGTATGTGAGAGATTTATAGTTTCACCATCTCCACTAATTGTTATTGGATAAGTACCAGGTACAGTATCTCCTCCAACTACCCAATTAAAAATTGCAAATCCTTTTGAATCTCCAATTCTCCATTGTGCTACAGGAATGGTCCTATTTCCGATCTTGAAGGAGGAACGGATAGTGTATTTTACTCCAGGACGGCCTTGAATAGTGATAAAGCCTATATCTCCGCGATTTACATCCGTTACTGAACGGATTATACTAATCTTGGGCTGAGCTGCAGCAGTTTTGGCTATTTTAGCTGAAAGTCGCAGTTCAGCAGCTTTTACAATTGTGGTTGTAGAACATAATTGTAAAAGCATCAAGCAAAAAACTAACATTATAAGAAAACTTCTCTTCATATTACCACCTCATATAGATATTGTTTATAATTATGTTTTCCAAAATGGTTGTGAATAATTTATGTATGGCGATAATTTATTTATTTAGAAGGTTTGTATTATTAAGTATAATATTCAATAAATGACTTTTGCTGTATTATATATAGATTAAATGGAAATGAAAGTATATAATAATATGAAAAGGTTTATTTATTGATAGGGGGATAGAATGTGAGGAATATAGCTTGTTTTGATATCGGCGGAACTTATATAAAATATGGTGTAGTCAGCTGCATAGGCGATATAATTTTTAAATCCAAATTTAAAACGCCGGATAAGGACTGCAAAAATAATGTGCCTGCAGAAATTGTTGACAAAATTAAAGAATTGCGTGGTCAATACGGTATTGGTTCAGTTGGCATTAGTACTGCCGGGCAAGTAAACACTGAAAAGGGAGAGGTAGTATTTGCATCGGAAAATCTTCCCGGGTATAGTGGGGCAAAGCTTTCAGAAACTATAAACAAGGAAACAGGATTGGAATGCTATGTAGAAAATGACGTAAATGCCGCAGCTCTAGGAGAAATGTGGAAAGGCGCAGGGCAGAATTTGGATACTTTTGTTTGTATTGCCCTGGGAACCGGTATCGGGGGAGCAATAGTTATAAACAGAAAGCTTTATAAAGGTTTAGGTGAAGGTGCAGGGGAGTTCGGACATATGATAATAAATGAAGCCGGTGAAGCTTGCGGCTGCGGTGCAGCAGGCTGCTATGAAAGATACGGTTCAACTTCTGCCTTGGTATGAAATTATGCTAAATCGGCTAAGGTTAATCCTAAGACAGTAAGCGGTGAGTATATAATGGAGGCTGTTAAAAGGAAGGAGATAGCTGCAGTAGCTGTCTACAACGATTTTTTAAACAGTATAGTTACAGGGTTGGTGAATGTAACACACATATTGGATCCGGGGACTATAGTAATTGGAGGAGGAATATCTGCGCAAGGTAAACCGTTCTTTGATGAGATAAATCGCAGATTTTCTGAAAGAGTAATGCAGTCTTATGGGAAGTATACTAAAATAATACCTGCTCAGCTTGAAAATGATGCAGGCTTATTGGGAGCTTGTTACACGGCTATAGTATAAAAGACTATAGAATGATTAACTGACTGTAAACAAGGAAAAACCTTGCTATACAAAATTAATGAACTATACTTGAAAAAGTATATAAAAATATATATAATGTATAGAGAATATTATATTTTGACAAACAGCGATAATAAAAGCTTCGGTTTATAAATTTCTTAAGAGAGCCGGTGGGTGGTGAAAATCGGTGAAAGTATAAATCTTTCCACTTTTGGAGCTGTCGATGATAAATCGAAAGGCTGGTAGCCTTTATCCTACTCATGTCGAGAGGTCGGTATTTTTTACCGGCAAATTGGGTGGCAACGCGGATTCCTTCCGTCCCATAATTTATGGGACGGGGGTTTTTTTATTTTATGAAAAGAAATAATAATGCTATAGGGATAATTATTTTCCATATAGTAATTTAATCAGGAGGGAAAATTATGTTAGATTTAAAATTTGTAAGAGAAAATCCGGAAATTGTTAAGCAGAACATAAAAAACAAATTTCAGGATAATAAGCTTGGCTTGGTAGATGAAGTAATAGCTTTGGACGTTGAACTAAGAAAAACTAAACAGGAGGCTGAAGCTTTAAGAGCAAGCAGAAATAAGCTTTCGAAGCAGATAGGTGCCTTGATGGGACAGGGAAAGAAGGCAGAAGCAGAGGAAATTAAGAAACAGGTTAATACGGATTCCAACCGCTTGTCAGAGCTGGAAGTAATGGAAGTTGAATTAGAGAAAAAAGTTAAAAATATAATGATGATTATACCTAATATAATCG
>JAEZDX010000463.1 GCA_023417975.1 Bacillota bacterium | reverse complement strand
CCTTATACCCTTTAACAATACCTGTATCACCTGTGTTTTGGTCCAATGCTCCTACACCGATATTCTCGCTGGAGATACATTCTATCCTAGACCAAGTATCACTAACATCCAACACTTGTCCTACCAGTCCTTGTGCCGTTACCACAACTCTTCCTTTAATTACACCGTCTTTTTTTCCTCTGTCTATTATATATTCATCAAGAGCACTCGCTCCCGGTACGGATACAATACTGCAGCCTACGTAGTCATAGAAAGCATTAGCCTGCTGAAATTGTGCTTCTTTTCTTAAAACATCATTTTCATTTTTTAATGTATCATATTCTAAGGCCTTTTGCTCCAATTCTGCATTCTTTGCCCTTAATTCTTCATTCTCCTTTTTAACTTCAGAAAAATTAAACACAAAACTAAAGAAATCATCTACTTTGCTGTTGACACCATAAAACACACCTTGAACCTTGTTTAAGGCAGTACCTATACCACCTTCAAGAAAGTTTCTATTTTCTCTCTTTGCACTCAATGCTATAAAAGTTAAAAATGCAACTGACAGTAACAGTACTGCTACTGCCAGTTTATTTTTAAAGAATTTCATTCCTACCCTCTTCTTCTATTTATCTTATCAAAATACTCCAAAGCTTTACCAGCACCTAATGCTACACAATCCAGAGGTGACTCCGCAATATGGACAGGCATATGTGTTTCATGGTTTATAAGCTTATCCAGACCCTTTAAGAGTGCGCCGCCGCCGGCTAGCATTATCCCCTTTTCCATAATATCTGCGGCAAGTTCAGGTGGAGTTTTTTCCAAGGTAGTTTTTATAGCATCAATAATTGCAGACACAGGCTCTTTTAAAGCTTCTCTTATCTGTTCCATAGTTACAGTTATTGTCTTAGGGAGACCGCTAATCAAGTCTCTTCCCTTAATATCCATATCCTTTTCTTCTTCCAGCTTAAAGGCTGATCCTAACTCCATTTTTATGTTTTCAGCAGTTCTTTCACCGATCATAAGATTATATTCGTTTTTTATGTAGCTTATTATAGCCTGATCAAGCTCATCACCTGCTATTCTTAAGGACTTACTAGTAACAATACCATCTAAAGATATGATTGCTACCTCTGTAGTTCCTCCACCAATATCAACAATCATGCTTCCGGTTGGTTCATCTACCGGCAAGCCTGCTCCTATAGCTGCAGCCATTGGCTCTTCCATAAGCACTACCTCTCTTGCACCTGCTTGTTTAGCAGCCTCATCTATAGCACGTTTTTCAACTTCCGTTACTCCGGAAGGATAGCATACAATTATTCTTGGACTAGCAAATGCGCTCTTTCCTATTACTTTGCTTATGAACTTTTTTAACATCATCTGCGTAACATCAAAATCTGCAATAACACCATCCTTCATTGGTCTTATAGCTACAATGTTTCCAGGTGTTCTTCCTATCATTTTTTTTGCCTCTTCACCTACTGCAAGCACCTTTTTATTCATGCTGTTAATTGCCACAACAGATGGTTCTCTTAAAACTATACCTTTTCCTTTTACGTAAACCAAAGTATTAGCTGTACCTAAATCTATACCCATATCTTTTGATATTGAAAATAATCCCATTAATGTTTCTCCTTTCAGTTACAATATTCCTTTTTCTTTTAAGCTCACATAGATGCCATTACCTATGATTAAATGGTCTAATATCTCTATTCCCAGCAATTTACCGCACTCTTTAAGCCTATGCGTAATATTTATATCCTCACTGCTAGGAGTGGGGTCCCCTGAAGGATGATTATGACAAACTATTATAGATGCGGCGCTGTGTTTTATTGCTTCCGAAAATACCTCTCTCGGATGTACAATAGATGAATTTACACTTCCAATTGATACATCCTTTGAAAGTATGACTACATTTTTCGTATTAAGCAGAAGTATTCTTAAAACCTCTTGTTTAAGATATCTCATAGATTCCATTGTAATGCAGGCTGCATCCTCAGGAGATTTAATTTTATACTCCTCCCCTGATTTATAAGATCTAAATCTTTTGGATATCTCAGCCAAAGCCAGTAATTGAGCTGCCTTAGCCATCTTAACTCCCCTAAGCTTCATAAATTCCTCTGCACTGAAATTTAAGAGTCCGTTAAGCCCACCCGATTCTTTAAGTATACGACTGCACAGGTTTAAGATATTTTCTCCGCTGCTTCCGCTCCGCAGTATTAATGCTAACAGTTCACTATTCGACAGACAATCCGGCCCATACATAAATAGCCTTTCCCTTGGTCTTTCATTTTCAGGTAAATCTGTAAGTTTAATCATCTTTTCCATTAAACTACTCCTTTTAAAGATTTACCCCCATATCCCTTAACATATATTTAAGTCTGTTTATCGGAAGACCTACAACACTGTAATAGCATCCGCAGATTTCCTCAACAAACACACCACCAAAGCCCTGAATCCCATAGGCACCAGCTTTATCCATAGGCTCGCCGCTGTCTACATATTTTTCAATTTCCTCTTCCGTAAGGAGAGAAAATTTAACATCCGTTTTGACACAATCACTTTTATATTGACCATTTCCAGTGTTTAAAACTGTAATTCCGGAATAGACCTGATGAAGCTTTCCGCTTAAAAAATGCAGCATATTTATTGCGTCATTTCTATTCTTAGGTTTACCCAAAACCTTACCATCGCAAGCAACTATTGTATCACAGGCAATAATATAAGCCCTTTCATCAATTTTTTCAGCAGATGCACGAGCTTTACCCATAGATAATTCAACTACGAAATTTTTAAAGTCACCTTCAAATCTCACACTTTCTTCATCAAAGTTGCTTACAACAATAGAAAAATCCTCTACAATTTTTGCCAGAAGCTCTTTTCTCCTTTCGGAGGCCGATGCAAGTACTATATTCATTTCATATCACACCCTAATATTTTCTATAAAGTATTATTGCCACAATTACACCAATTATAGACATTATATTCATATTTAAATTAAATC
>JAEZDX010000431.1 GCA_023417975.1 Bacillota bacterium | reverse complement strand
AGTACAACGGGCTAATTTTTAACGCCGGTGCTTGCCGGCTAAATTAGCCGCGAAAGGTCGCTTTGGGACCTTCCGCCTTGAGGGGAGACTCTCCCGAAGAGGTGAAAAGCCTAAATGGCTTTTCACGGGCAGCATGCTGACGGAAGTCAGCGAGCAATGCTGACCAGTGGGACGAAGTCCGGAGTCGCCAGGTTGTATAAGACATCAAGCATTAGCTTGATGTTTTTTTATTTTAATGAACTTTTTTCAAAGGTACGCGTTTAATCTATATAAATAAGAAAAAAGAGAAGAAGAGGGGAGTATTTTCTATGGATGCTATAAATGTTAAGAGTTTAAGCAAATCCTATGATGGACAACCATTTGCATTAAGAGATATAGATTTATCAATACCTCAAGGAGAAATTTTTGGTTTTCTTGGTCCAAATGGCTCAGGGAAGACTACTACGGTAAGATTGTTAAACGGGATTCTGACGCCCACAAGCGGAGAGGCTTCCGTAATGGGAAGCAGCATTTACACTGATGCAATAAAAATTCATTCCTTTTGCGGGGTTATGACAGAAACGGCAGCTTCCTATGAGAATCTGACTGGCTATGAGAATCTGCAGTTTTTTGGTAAGATGTATGATTTAAGCGGGAAAAAGCTAAAAGAAAGATGTATGGAATTGCTGAAGGGGCTTGAACTGTATGAGGCAAGGGATAAAAAGGTGAAGAATTACAGTACGGGGATGAAAAAGAAGATATCTCTAGCTAGGTCACTTATTCTTAGGCCGAAGGTACTATTTCTGGATGAACCAACTTCGGGGTTGGATCCGGAAGCAGCTGCTAATGTAACAAATTTAATCAGCGGGCTTGCAAAGCAGGATGGTGTCACGGTGTTCCTGTGTACGCATCAGCTAAAGTATGCGGAGGATATTTGTACACTGTATGGTTTCATCCATAATGGACAGCTTCTAGGCTTTGGAACCTTTAATAAGCTGTTGGAGCAGAAAAACAGCGGCTTATATCTTGAGCTCAGAGGAAGGAATATACCAAGACTGCACTCAAATGAGGAACTCAGCAGTGGCAGATGCAGAGTGGCCATAAAGAATGATGAAGATGTATCCAGGATAATAACAGAAATAGTATCAATGGGTGGAAGCATATATGAAGCAAAGCAGATACATTGGAGCCTGGAGGATTTATATTTCAGCTTTGAGAAGGGGGAGTCAAAATGAAAGCTTCACAGAAGGCTATGATATATAAGGATATAAAGGAAATCACAGGGGATAAACAGGTCTTACTGCCTATGCTCATCGTACCTTTAGTAATGATGATTGTGCTTCCCCTTGGACTAATGATTGGTGCCAGATTTGGAGTAAGCGGCCTAAATGGTATGGATATGATGATAAAGAGGTTTTCAGGCTTACTTCACTACGAAAATCAGTCTCAGTTCATAGTTGAGTTAGGCGTAAATTATATGTTTCCGGTACTGTTCCTGCTTATTCCCGTAATGGCTTCATGCATAATCGGAGCCAGTAGCTTCGTGGTTGAAAAGGAGAAGAAAACAATTGAAACTCTTCTTTACACACCGATGACAATAAAAGACTTGTTTATATCCAAGGTACTTGGAACTTTTGTTCCAGCCTATACTGTTGCGCTGGTTTCTGCAATCGCTTTTGGAATAATCGTGAATATAGGAGGATGGGTTTATTTTGGAAGGCTCATATTTCCAAATGTAAAATGGATAATTCTTATTCTATGGGTGGCACCTGCGGCAACTCTTCTTGGAATATCATTTATGGTGCTGATTTCAGCCAAGGCTCATACTTTCCAGGAGGCTCAGCAGATGAGCGGATTCATCGTACTGCCATTAATTATGCTGCTTTTAGGTCAGATGACAGGCTTGCTTATGTTGAACAGTTTAGTGATGATTATTTTGGGGACTGGATTGTACATTATCGATATTATACTCATTAGAAACGCAGTGGAAAAATTCGTACCCGAAAGACTTCTTTAGAAGAAGGTGCAAGATAAAAACTAAGTTAATAATTTACTAATGTGCCAAGCCAAGTAAACCCCCTTTAGTTTGGTTTAGACCCAAATAAAGGGGGTTACTCAAGGCTATAGAAAGTTTGTCTAATAGTATAAAAAGGGCAGAATAATTGTGAACCGTCCCCTATTACAGAACGATAGTTACTTCCTCTCCGTTTTTTGAAGTAACTTCCACTAATTTTAAACCTCTATAGCCTCTCAAATACTTTAGGCTTTTAGCCAGTTTATCAAAATCTATACAGCCGACTATATCACTTTGCTGATCATCAAGATATTTTCCGCTCTTTTCAAGGACATAGGCTGCTATTTTGCAGCCTACTCCTGCAATACTTAACGGTATGGGAATAAAGAACCTTCTTCCATTCTTTTCTCTAATATAAATTTTCATACTTCAACACTTCCCTCAATACTGCTATTCAACTGAGATCTCAACGTTGTCTCCTTTTTCACTCTTTATATCTACTATCTTACCGTCCAATCCGTCACTGACTGCTTCAAGAATAGCTTGAATATTAATATCTTCGGTCCCGTCAACACCATCCAGTTTAGGTATTTTCTTTATAGCTCCACCTAAAGTCTTTATAAATTTAACAGGTATATTTATATTAACATTTTCTCCATCTTTTGTGTTTACTCTTATTTTCAACATTTTATTATTATTTTCATATATTACCGGCGCATTCTGGCTAGTAGTATTCAGTACAGCGATAAGATCTCCGGCCTTCTGAGCATCAATCTTGCCATCTTCCAACATCTTTAATATCTTCATAACCTCATCATTCATTTAATACAACTCCCTTTTTAATATTATTTTTTTAATAAAATTAAGGCTTGTTCTGCTGTAATTTCTCCCTTATCAAGTTTATCAATTATTTCCGAACTGTTAACTTCCTTTTCTTTAACTGGTGCATATCCCAGTGAAGCAGCTAAATCCTCAAGCTTGCCTCGAACGGTTGGATAGGATATTCCAAGTTCTTTCTCTACATCTTTAATGTTGCCTCTGCATTTAATAAAGATTTCAGCAAAGTTCAGCTGATCTGAAGTCAGGTAGGAAAACTTGGACTGTTCAAAGTCATTTTCTATAACAGTACCGCATTTTTTACATTCCAGCTTAGTAACCGTAAGTTTTGAATTACATACAGGGCACTGAGTTAATACTTTGTAAGCCATACTAATCACTCTCCATAATTATATTATATCCTTAATGTTAATAAAATCAATATATAAATTAAATATATTAATGAAAAAGAGTTTAAATAATTAAAGAAATGAAATATAAACTTAATATAATTTATCTTGTTGCTTGCTAATAGTTTGGTTTATATTTTTTACATTGACGCTATCAATAACATATGTTACTATTAACATATGTTATTGATTAAGGAGGCTGCAATATGTCAATTAATTATGCAATATTAGGCATGCTGAGCTATAAGTCTATGACAGGTTACGACTTAAAAAAGGTTATTCAAGATTCCGCTTTTATGCATTGGTCAGGTAATAATAATCAAATATATAAGACACTTACCGAACTGCTTAGTAAGGGTTTGGTAACAAATGAGGTTATGCATCAAGACAGCTCTCCAACAAAAAAAATATATAAAATAACTGATGAAGGACTTGCTGCTTTGAAAGAATGGATACTTACTTCTTCTGAGGAAAGTGAAATAAAAAAACCTTTTCTTGTTCAACTTGCCTGGTCAAGACAACTTAATACTAATGAATTAAATATGCTGCTTAATAAATATGAAGATCAAGTCAAGATGCAGATATTAATAGAGCAAAAGAAAATAAAGGATCCAAATTTTTTACCGGATAGAACTGCTCTCGAAGAGACTATATGGAATTTTATCAACGAGAATATACGAAGAACGTATGAAAATGAACTGGTTTGGCTTGAAGATATGAGAAGAGCCATAGCATATGTTCCTAATGAAAATGATATAATCGGAGTTTCAAAAACAAAGGATATTCCAGAGGAAGAAAAACCTGTCACAGCAATAAAGTATACTGTAAACAGTAATAAAGAAATAAATTATGTTCATTTTAATGATTCGGAAGCTAGATTAAGAACGGAAAGAAACATTTTAGACATAATTACTGCATTAGCAGAGAATAATACACAGTTTGCGCTGCTGAACAGTGAAATGGTTTTAGAAGACTTCATGGAGCTTAAAAATGGATTGCTAGCAGCCATGCTTCAAAAATTTGCAATGTACCATATCAAATGTGCAATTGTAATTGAAGATATGAATAGCCTGACAGCTGAATTTAAAGCTTCCATAGTGGAAAGCGGAAAACAAAATATACTTAGATTATTTACATGTACTGAAGATGCTGAAAAATGGTTTTTAAGCCTCAAACAGAAAGAATAATTTTAAATGGAAAATAATAAAGCTTATTGAAGTGATCTTTAAACAAATAAGCTGCAAAGGAGATGTTTAAATAATGAATTACACTTTTTTAGGAGAAGATAATGCAATTGTATACATTGAGAGCGATGAAGTTTTAATATATGATTCACAATCTGCGCTGGATTTTATAGCCACCGTATATTATGAAAAAAACTGCAGCAGAATTATGTTGGCTAAGGAGACTATATGCGAAGAGTTCTTTAAACTTAGCAGTGGTATAGCGGGTGAAGTTTTGCAAAAGTTTATAAACTATCACACTAAGCTGGCTATTGTAGGTGACTTTAGCAAATACACAAGTAAGCCTTTACATGATTTTATTTATGAATGTAACAAAGGTAAAGATATTTTCTTTGTGGAAACTTTGGAGCAAGCAACAGAAAAGTTAAAAGCAGTTGAATGATTAATAGTTATTCAGAAGAAGTAGGCGCAATTGAAATACTTGTTAAAAATCCCTCGGGCTAATTAGTTTGAGGGATTTAATTATGGTATAGAAAAAGTTATTGCACATTAAAGTATATATATATTACATAGTTCCATTTCCATATATTGGTTAGAATGGTATAATCGTAGCTGTCAGTCGAGGTAAGGCATCCATATAGTATTTAGACTAAGGGAGGGAAGGGAAGATTTGAATGAAATCGGTATCATAACTAAAGTTAGTGCAGCTATATGAGAAACAAAGGTTTAGGGTTCATGACAAATGAACTAAATAAATTTGAGCCTATAATTCGGTGAAAGCCCAAAATTCAGGAGGTTAAATTTATGAAGAAGGTCTTAGTATTAATGCTGTGTATTATGATTGTGCTAGCTTCAATTCCTGCAACTTCTACTTTTGCAGCTAGCTCCATCTCTGTAGATTGTACAAGTGTACTTAGGGGTGTGACACATTGTGCAAGTGGTTCTCTTTATGGAATCACTGATACAAAGCCGGCTGATGTTAATGCACTGGTAGCCCCGTTAAAGCCATATGTTATGAGAAATCCTGCCAGGGGAGCCTCAGGAAATCAGCATGCCTTTGGAGCAGCAATACCTGTTTCAGAGAGGCTTGCGTCAGTTCCAAGTGCAAAGGTTTCTATAGATCTTGCAGATATGCTTCCGAATTGGCCATATAAATGGCCGGGAATGACAAGTTGGCTAAATCAGGTAACTTCCTTTATAAATGACAAAAAAGCGTCCGGACGCAACAATTATTACGGTTATGAAATATGGAACGAGCCTGATGGTACTTGGAATTCCGCCAACGGTACTTTCAATGACATGTGGAAGCAGACCTATAATGTTATTCGTGCAAATGATCCGGGGGCTAAAATTATTGGACCATGTGACAGCAATTACAACCGTTCAAGAATGAGCAGCTTTCTAAGTTTTTGTAAGGCGAATAACTGCCTTCCGGACATAATGAGCTGGCATGAGCTTGGTGGTGGTGGAGGCGCTGAAGTAGTATCACCGCACTTAAGAGATTATAGATCGTTGGAAGCTTCTTTAGGAATTAGTTCGTTACCAATTAGCATAAACGAATATTGCGATCCGGATCATAGCCTTGAAGGCCAGCCAGGATCATCAGCACGTTATATAGGAAAATTTGAACGATATAAAGTAGACAGCGCATGTATATCCTGGTGGTTCGTTCCTACTCCAGGAAGACTGGGAAGTCTTCTTGCTACAGACACACAAAAGGGTGCAGGCTGGTATTTCTATAAATGGTATGGAGATATGACGGGAAATATGGTAAGTGTAACGCCTCCAAATGATGATAGCAACTTGGTAGATGGAGCAGCATGTGTTGATTCGGCAAGCAAGTATATTAGTTTTATATTCGGTGGACCTAATGATGGAACAATAAATACAACCTTTAGGAACCTTCCAACCTTCATCGGCTCTACAGCATCAGTAAAGAT
>JAEZDX010000318.1 GCA_023417975.1 Bacillota bacterium | reverse complement strand
GGCCAAAACAGGAGTTTCATCCTTTTTAATATATCCCAATCTCTCTCTTGCCTGCTTCTCGGTAAACTTATCTGGATTTGTCTTAGACATATCCAATTGCTCCTTCAGCTGCTCTCCTTTTTCTTTTGCAGCCTGGAGCTGAATGCTAGCCTTGTCAATTTCCTTATTTAATCTAACGGATGCAATCTCCTGCCTAATAATTGTTCCGGCAAAATATATTACAAACACTAGAAATAAAAGGGTCTTCAAATTGATTTTCTTTTTCTTCATATGATCGTGTCCCCTTTACAATAGAAATTACAGGCTCCATAAATCTATTGTAATGAGATTCTATATTTTATTCAAGTAATTTCTTTTAATTTTCTTTTGTTTTTTTAAACCTAAACTATATAAAACCAGCTTTATGGGATATACTACTATATTTATAAGTATTCTAATCACCTTTGATATGTTACTTATTAACTTATATTGCATATTAGTGAATATTTTACTTATGAACTTCATATATAAATATATTCCCAGTGCCATCCATAAGTATACATAAAGCCCTATTACTGCCTGATTAGTATAAAGTAAAAAGATAAATATCAAAATTCCGCTTAAAATCCAAAATAATATATCCTCAATAATGATAAGCAATTTATGAATATTCTCAAACCCTCTAAAAGTACGATAGAAATCAAATATGATTCCCGTAAGAACTCCTGCAAGAATGCTGTAAAATACTAGTTTGGCCTGCATAATTAAAGGTAATACCATACGTCTTACCCCTTCTACCTAAATAATTTTGACAAAATGCTCTCTTTGTCCTGTTTTGCTTCAGAACCGGTATACACAAAAGAGTCCACATTGCCAACAATCATTACTTCGCCATTCTGCACGTCAAGCTTATTCATTTTAAGGCCACTTCCCTTTATTGTGAGCATTCCCAAACTGGTATTTAATATAATTTTCTCATCATTAAAACTTATTACTTCCATTATTCCAGTTAAATAGAGTCTTTTTCTGTTCTCGAGGGTTAAATTGCTTTTCTTTTCTTCAAGCTTTACTTCTTTTTTAACTTCCACACGGCATCCCTCCTACCTATTTATAATATATGAGGTGCCTATATGAGTTATTACTAATTTATTCGTCCGTATCCTCAATACCTTCAAGTATTTCATACATCTCTTTAGCATCTTCTTTTCTTACATGCTCCGCTACAGATGTTATTCTTGCTTTTAAAGACCTTGATGCAAACCTAATTTCAATAACATCTCCTTCTTTTATCTCTGTACCAGGCTTGGCAACCTTACTATTGATTGACACTCTTCCACCTTCACAAGCTTCTTTAGCTACAGTTCTTCTCTTAATTATTCTTGATACCTTAAGATATTTATCTAATCTCAAATATTTTCACCTCTTTTACACTTTTTCACAATATAAAGAAAGCCCGGGCAAGCCGGGCTTCTAGTTACTTTGTAACTGTTTCTTTAAATTCTTTACCTGCTTTAAATACAGGAACAACAGTTGCTGGTATTGAAATTGGTTCCTTTGTTCTTGGGTTTCTTCCCTCTCTAGCTGCTCTTTCTCTAGTTTCGAAAGTTCCAAAACCAACTAACTGAACCTTTTCTCCTTTAGCAAGCGCTTCCTGAACACTTTCTATGAAAGCCTTTAAAGCTGCTTCTGCATCCTTCTTTGTTAACTTGCTTTTGTCAGCCATGCTTGAAATTAAATCTGCTTTATTCACTTGAATTTCCTCCTTAATATTAACAGTATAGATTAACAAGTTGCATCTATTATGCTAACTTGTATTGGAATCAGTTATTACCTTACTTCCATAAATCTAAACCATATTATATATCTATTTATCTATCTAGTCTATACCTTTACTTAAAAATATTGCTACAAATAGATATTTTTTGATAATTTCTAATATGGAAGGATATTGTGGAAGTATTTTATATAATGCCTATTACTATAATTCTGCGTAAATCGCTAAATTCCTTCTTTAAAATATATTTTTTTATTGTTTAGCCTTCTCCCATAGTTCATCCATCTGCTCCAGTGTCATATCCTGGAGTTTTTCTCCCCTATTTGATGCCATTTCTTCCATATATCGAAATCTACTTATAAACTTATTATTTGTATTGCTCAAAGCTTCTTCCGGATTTATGTCCAGAAAACGACTTACATTAACAACTGAAAATATTAAGTCTCCGATTTCTTCTAGTATTCTTGCCTTATTTTCTCCATTATATACCTCTTTTAATTCATTTAATTCTTCTAATACCTTATCTAATGCGTATTCTACCCTGTCCCAGTCAAATCCTACCCTCTTAGCCTTATTCTGTATTTTTTCCGCCCTTATCAACGCAGGTAGATTCTTTGCAATATGCTCCATTTCTTCTGTTATAGTCTGCATTCCCTTTTCTTCCTTTTTTATGTCCTCCCAATTTGAAAGCACTTCACCGGAATTCTTAACCTCAACATTACCAAATACATGAGGATGTCTGTCAATCATTTTCTTGCAAATTCCTTGAATGACATCACTCATATTAAAGTATCCTTCTTCCTTACCAATTACAGCATGAAATACAACCTGTAAAAGCACATCCCCAAGTTCTTCAACTATCTTTGAATCTTCTTGTTCATCTATAGCTTCTAAAACTTCATAGCTTTCCTCTATCAAATATCTTTTCAAAGATTCATGAGTTTGCTCCCTATCCCAAGGGCAGCCATCTTCCCCTCTTAATCTATCCATTATATCTATTAAGTCATAGAAATCCCTGGAATTATCCAAATCCCTTGGAATATAAATAGAAGTAAGATAATCTGTATCCGGTTGTCTATCCATCTCATAGAGATGAATCTTTCGTATGGACTCTATACCTTTTATGCCTGCAGCCCTTACGAAAAATATTTCAGTATCGTCCCTATAATACTCGGAAACAGCAATTTTAACCTCTGAGGCGATATAGTTATCATATACTTGGGTAATAATTGTGCCTATTCGTTTATCAAATATATGATTCTTCACCTCAAAAGCATCTATTACTTTTACACCATCTATAGGATCAATTTTCAGCCTCTCCATTACCACATCTATAAAGCTTACCGCCGGGAAAATCTCATACTCTATGTTCCTTTTATCGCAATAATCCATAACAAGAAATACCGACTTTTCAGCCACTAACGGATGCCCTGGTACTGCATATGTTATATCTCCGGTTTTGCTATGCTTTTCCATAAGATCTTCAGCAATTGCTTTATATACCTCATCAAAGCTGTCATATTTCTCGTATGCATTATCATAAGTCTCAAATTCTATACCTAAAGTTCTTATATAATCTACTGTGGGATGCTTTTCCGTTCTCAAATATAAATTCGTATCTTTTTTTAGCACCTCCAGTGTTCCTACAGTTAGTGCCTCCGGTGCACCGGGTCCCAGTCCTACTATCTTAATCATTTGAATCTCTCCTTTATGACTTATCTTATTTCACTAATTTACTTCTTAAATAACTGTAATTAAATACTCCTAATATAACAATCATAAATACATATAATGCTCCTCCTATAGATATGGAAATCAAGCAGGACAGCGCATTATTCATTGTATTATTATATACATACTGGTAAATAAAAACAACACCTATTGTCATTAAAATTGAAGCATATGCAGGCTTTATAGCGGTTTCATAGTAATTTATTTTTACACCTAATTTTCGCATTAACGTAATCATATTCAATACAGTTGTTATTATGTACGCTGCAACGCTTCCTATTATTGCTCCATATATGTTAATTGACGGATTAGGTACAAGTAAAATAGTTATTATAATCTTACCAAAACATCCTACCGCAAGATTTTTTATTGGGGCAAAGTAATGCCCTGTTCCTTGAAGTATTGCGGTGGATGTTTGTGTTAAAATAATGAATGGCAAGCAAATTGATGAATATCTTAGTATATTATACCCCTCTGCATGACCGGGAAACAATAAATTCAAGATTGGTGCCGCCATAAATGCCAGTCCACATAATGAAGGAAGAGATATGACCATTGATACTTTCACAGCTGATTCTACTTTATTTATTACATCTAATTTCCTATTTAATATGTACGATTCCGCTATTATAGGTACTAGAGAAGCGCATAAT
>JAEZDX010000246.1 GCA_023417975.1 Bacillota bacterium | reverse complement strand
GAAGCCAAAGAAAGTGGACAAGCTACTTCTGAAGAGCCTAAACAGCACTGTGCCAAGGTGGAGTAGGAAGAAGTGATCGCAGATAAAGAATTGGAAGATAAAAAGAGTGTACAAGCTGAAGGGTCGGGAACTGCAGCAAATGACACCTCGCAATTGCTGTTTTTTAAGACCATAAAAGAAGCATCAGCAGATAGTAAAAGAAAGAGAAGAGCTAAAGGAAAGCGTTGTGAGCAGGTTGAAAATATAGAAGCTATAGACGTTGAATTTTCAGATGGGGAGGACCCGGAAGATGCAGCCGGCATACCCATAGCAACTTGGAGCTTCGCTGACAACGCAGAATCTGTGTGCAGCAGTTGATACCATAGCTGCAAGATGTATTACACAAGCAATCATACCTCAGTTATCATAGAACCTATTATAACTATACTTATAATAAAATCATAATTTTCACTTGGTAACACTAGAAACCTATATACTAATTTTTCATCTTTTTTGTCACTTTTGGCATAATAATAAATATTGATCCAAATCCAATTGCCATTGTTAATAGATCGTCTAAATATATACCAATAAACATTACTATTGCGGGAATAACTATAGTTAGCATTATCACTGCGGCAAAATATTTTTTTGACAATAACAGACTAATTTCAGCTAAAAGTATAGCAATCACGGCAATACCTGAAATTATAATTCCACCCTTATTTCCATATTCAGTTGTCAGTACTCTATTTAAACTCATTCCCAAAAAAACTAATAGTATACAAATGCCAGATAAGCTTTTCCTCATATTTACCCCCAATCTACCAATTTTCTAAAACTTATTCATAAATAAATCAACAATTACTCCACCTACTAAGGAAGGACTCATTACGTTTACGGTTGCAACTATTCAGCATTATATGATAATTTTGTATCAATATATTCAGCGTCAGAAAATCGCTTTTTATAATTCTATATCATTTCTATAGTAAATCATATATCAATAATTCTGAAATACCTTTTATAAATACATTCTTATCTCTTTCTTCTAATGAACCGTAATTAATATGTTCGCCGCTAGGTGTCCAATGACAAAGGTAATATGTTTTTTTGTCATTACAATTTTTGTCTATCTCATATGTAAAATATCTAAAGTCATCATTTGCATCATAACTTATACCGATATATGCAGCTTCCGCAGTTTCTTCCGCTTCGGGTATAGTAAGTATGATGCCTTCATTTTCTATGTCAAAGCTTACAATGTCTATTTCAAAATTCGGAGGCACACATCTTGTTCTATTTTTTTCTGAGCCAATCGATGACCATGTCTTTTTTAAATTTTCCAGAAAAGCAGCTTCATCTCTCATAACCTTATAAACAAAAAGTCGCCCATAATTAAAAACTGTATGCGGCATAAAATTATAAGTAAACTTATAATAGTCCTCTCTATAACCCATAAAAGCACTTCCTTAAAATATAATTCAAAACATATGTTCGCATATATTATTATATTACTTTTACAGAATTATGCAAGGGTTTCCTTTAATTGATAGTAATACTTATTTAATTTTCTTACAGTAAGATAGAGGAGGAATTGTTGCAAAAATTCAATATTCACTTCAAGTTTAACACTAGTCGTTGCCGTCCATGTAATACCGTGGATTCGCGTTGCTTTTCTTAGAAAGATACCCCCAAATAATATAAACTACAATCATTGAAGCCATAACTATAACAGATACTAATTTAGAAATCATATGATTATCTAGCAAAATCCCCACTGTCAAACCAACAATGAATATAATCCACGAAAATATCTTTCTCATCTCTGATTCTCCTCACTTATCACACTAAATTCTCTTCAAGTTATATGAAAACATATTATGCACAAGGATGTCTCCAACGCTACCTGTTAGGGAATCTGTATTTAACAATGCGTCCTCATTCTGAATTATAGCAACGTGATCTTAAGCAATATAACTTGGTTTAATGATCGTCTAAATAGAAGCAAGTTACATTGTACATCAAATAATTTACATAAATGCCTATTTCCTTCGAGCTTTTCTTTCTATAACTCTACACACTAAAAATGCTAATATAAGCATTATGCCTAATAATCCGCTTATCATATATGGCAACAGTCTAAAGCTTTGTATAGTAGATATAACTACTGCAACTGCAATAAGAACTATATCCCAGTGTTTTATTTTCATTTTTATCTCCTAAATATAAATTATTAATACATATGTTGTTGAATAAGTAAATACTTCTCTTGATATAAATTAGTGAGTAAACGAAAGCTATTATCGCAATAAGATACGATATAAAATTTATTTTAATACTGGCTTATGGCTTGTCTATAAAATTCTATAGTACTTTTAGGTCTTCTTCTATAATTTCCATAACAAAAATATCGACAAAACTTGCAAGTGTTTATGTATATTTCAAAGTATCTATTTTAATATCTATCAAATTAAAAAAGCCCCATACCTAGGCCATTTCCTAAGTACAGGGCTAATTCCTAATTATATATAACTTTATTGTTAGCAGATAACTTCGCTATTATCTAGCAAAAGCTTTTTATATAGAAACAGTATCTATTGAAAATTCAAGGTTCAATTACTCATTTGTGTATTATACGTGTATTATTCATACATTGTGATAAATCTTTAAAAGTAGTTCCGTAAAACATTTCATTTTTATTTTATGCTCTATAAGCATTTAAATAATATCATAGTTACTCCTTCTATTCAACTAATATATTACTAATTTAAATTATTAACTCTATTCTCAAATTTATATTTTAAATAGCATCCATTTGCACGTAAGCTGCTCATATCTTATTTCAAACAATTTTTCAGTTCCATTTACTACTGCCTAGTATGTAAATATATTAGTGCATTACCAGTCATTTTATATAGTGCCAATGTGAAGTATCCTCTTTACTTTAAATACTGCTTAACTCTAATTTTCTGCTGCAATTCTAAACTTTAAAGTTCTTAACTTACTTTCTTATGCCAACACAAGAGATAATTCTGGAATATAGTATTGGCCAGCACGTATTTCTTTAATTAATGCCACAACGTCAGTTCCATCATGAAACGAGGAAAGGAAGATGGAGAATTTTTTTCGCAGGAAGTTAAGAAGTTAAGAAGTTATATTCCTGCGAAAGAAGCACAGCTATATTTACTTTATCTTTTTCAACTCCTCTTCCAGATAATTTAATACTTCTTCCCTGCTCTCCGGCTTATCATGTCCAAGCACATAAATGTCAAAATCTAACCCTCTGATTAATTCTATATATTTTTCAAGGGTATACTTATCATACTTTCCGGCATTATTGTAATGATCTTCACAATCAGCATCACCAACAAAAATTGTCCTTTCTTCAGGTACATAAACCAATACTGAATCTTTTGAATGGGGTGCCTTGGCTTCCATTATCTCGCAGCAAATTCCACCCAGGTCAAGCTTTAGGCTCCCACTGGATTCTATATCTGAAGTTATAACTTTTATATCTCCTCTATCCGGATACTCCAATTTAATACATCTGTCACACATTTCAATGTCTTTACCGGCCTCAAGCCTGTGCTTCATATCCTCATCAGACCACTGCCATGCCGCAACCTCTTTTAATTTTTCATTTGTCAGCTTCCCTGAAATTGTTTTTCCTGTCACTGCATGCATTCCAAAGGTATGATCGCAATGCCAATGAGTAATGACAGTATAATCCGGCAGCCTCAAATTAGCCTTTCTCAATTCTTCGTAGAACTTTTCAACATGTTTTCTTGAGTTTCCTGCATCTACTGCCAAGGAATACTTGTCCCCTTTTATATACCCAAGTGCAGGTCTATCTGTTTCTTCTTCATTAGGTAAATAATAAATTCTATCAGATAATTTTTTTAATTCCATATCTTTCTCCTCCTATTTTGATGCGGAACAAATCGGACATTGCACCCCATATTCCAAGAAGATGTCCCATTTATATTACATTTATTATAACTTTCCTTTATTTTGCATATCAAAAAAGACTTATTTATCACTAATTCCTATAAATTTTGATATAACTTTAGTTTCAGCGTTCGGGTTCAATAATAATATTTGTTCTGTTATTCTTTCTATCGCCATTTTGGGATCAATAGAACAAGACAAATCGGAAATCTCTTCTCCAAAAAAATCTTCTACATTGCAAAGTGTTGTTACAGGCCATCCATACGGCTTACCATCCTTAGATAATTTAAACTTTTCACCACTAATAGTAATGAACATTTTCATTTGCAGCATAGTTATAGAAGCATCAAATTCAGATTTTTCATTTTTATCGCATCCCACAGTTGCTTTAATTTCCTGTAATGATAAGTTCGGAGTGCTGCTAATCAAATCATAAATTCTCCTTGCAGTATTACTAATTAAGCCGTCATTATACATTTCAATCAAAGATTTATTTCCTCTACGAATCGACATAAAATATGGAAACCACTCTTTAATAATCCAACCACCTTTATTAAAAAATAATTTACCATACGCTAAGTCATCACATTCAGTAATTCCACGTATACGCCATTCCCATGGATCAGTTTCTTTATCACCTGTATGTGTCACTATATTATCCGAAAAATAATTACTTAGAGAAAAAACTCCTTCAGCATTACTTCCTCCCATTGAAAATCCTACCTCTCGTAATGCTTCACAAAAGGAATTAAAAGAGTAAATCTTTTGTATCTTCATCCTGCTATCCTCCTTGAAAGTTGTAACAATTGAAAATATATCCTGTCTTATATATTTTCAATTGCCCACTGTACTAAGCGCATTTCATGAGTAATCTTCTCCATTAGTATCTGAACAATCCATATCGGATGCGAGGTACTTATGGACTACCGTTTACTATTTTATTCTAGCATTTACCACTTATCATTTATATGCAAAGAAAAACCAACAGGCTTCCCTATTGGTTTGGTTACACAATATAAAAT
>JAEZDX010000205.1 GCA_023417975.1 Bacillota bacterium | reverse complement strand
CCCTTCTATATACTTCAATATATAACCTGAAGCACCAAAGGCTAAAGCCTCAACAATATAATCATCATCATTAAAGGTTGTAAGTATAAGTATCACTGTGTTCGGATACTGACTCTTTATGATTTTTGTGCTCTCAACGCCATCCATTACAGGCATTCTTATATCCATTAATATCAAATCCGGAACAGTTTTCATACAAAACTCTACTGCTTCTTGTCCATTTTTAAGTGTACCTATTACTTCCAAGTTATCTTCTAATCCAATAATAGTCTTTAATCCATCTCTCATTAATGCTTGATCATCTACAATAAGTATTTTTATTTTGTCCATATTACACCTCTAAAGGATTAATGTTATCCGGTAAACATATACTTAAGCTAAAGCCTTCACCTTCAGCTGAGCTAATATTCAACGTTCCACCAGCCCCTTCTACCTTTCCCTTCATAACTCTGAGCCCAAATCCGTGAAAAATTACTGAAGCACCTTTGCCGTTATCCTGCAGCATAAAATTAATCATTCCCTTACTGCAGCTGAGGCTAAAAAGAAAAGCTGTACTTTTGCCATGTCGTATTCCATTTGACAAGCCTTCCATAAGTGCTGCATAAATGATTTCTTGAGCCCCTTTTGAAATGCTGACACTCTTATCCATACTGGCTCTTATAACAACTTCAGAATGTCTTTCAGTATCCTCAATTAAAGCCTCCAGAGACTTATAGAAATCCAAAAGATCATCACCGCTTTCCAGAAGACGCACTGATGACCTTATATTGTTTAGCCCTTTTCTAACTTGCCCTTGCGCTAAACTAAGTTTTTCTGCTGCTTTTTCTACATCCTTATTTAAAAGTCTTTTAGCGGCTTCAAGTTCCACAAGTACGGTAGTTAAAGTATGTCCTACTGTATCATGTATTTCTGCAGCAATCTTATTTCTTTCCCTTAGCGCGGTAATGCTTTCAATGTTGCTATAGGCTTCTTCTAAATTTCTATATAAGCTATCTTTTTCTATATTCTTTACAGTTATATCTACCAAAGCTTTTTCTATTATTCTATTCTGTCTCAAAAGATAGCTGACTAAATAGAATATAATAAAAGTAATAAAACATACCAAAGCACATAATAAAATTCCTAAAACCATGTAAGGAACATCGGCTCTGAGTTTAAAGTACAATATGAAAGATACAACTGTAAAAATGACAAATGACGTGATAATGGCAGTTTTAAAGCTTTCATTCAAAACAATGCTCTCTTGTATTACAAGTAGAATTACCAACGAAATAAGATATTTGTCGTAGCTTTGTAGTACTAATGTAATTATCACCTCAGCTCCATAAGCTGAAATCATAGGAAAATAGTACTTTAATCCGGTTATATCATTGTTATTCAATATAAGAAAGGTCCTCACCGTATATGAAGCTAAAACTAACAAATAAAGAAAGATAATTAAAACGGAATAGGTTATATTCGTAAATGCATTTGCAAGCATAGCTCCCGTAAGCAGTGAGTAATTTACTAAAGCTACTGCGTTATTTATTCTATCCTTCATCACATAACAATCCTTATCCATATATTACTAGTTCAAGTGAAACTTATTGCTATTAATAGTATAACATACATACCATTAATATTTATAATTAATTTGGGCTTGACCAAAACCGCTTGTTATAATATAATTTCAGTAATTAAAGAAAAGCGCAAAATGGGGTACACCACCGAAAGGGTGTATCTTTGTTTTGCGCTTTTTTGTTTTTAAATATGAAAGGAAGTGAAAAGATGAAGGTAAATGGAGCAGTATATAAATTAACCAAAGGTGAAACTCTTTCAGACTTTTTAAAATCACAAAACTATAATACTGCAGCTATAGTAGTTGAACTTAACGGTAACATTATTCCGCGTACTTCCTATGAAGAAGTAATGCTTTATGATGAAGACACCCTTGAAGTACTTAGATTTGTCGGAGGAGGCTAACATATGAGAATAACAGTAAACGGAAAAGAAATTGATTCGGCTTGTGAAACTGCCTTTGAAGTAAGAGCAGAAATAGGAAATGAAACAGATCTAATTATTTTAAACGGCTTTCAAATTGATGAAGACCGTGAAATATCAGAAGCTGATGTACTAAATATAATTACTAAAGGTACTATGCCGAAAGAAGAAGAGCTTGAAAGCATGATGATGGCAAGGCATACCCCCAATGTACATAAAAAAATAAAATATAGTAAGGTAGCCATTGCTGGATTAGGTGGTCTTGGCTCAAATATCGCAGTAATGCTGGCAAGAATTGGCGTTGGTCAGCTTCTTTTAGTTGATTTTGATATAGTTGAACCAAGCAATCTAAATAGGCAAAGTTATTACATTAGTCATCTCGGCTTGTCTAAAACTGAAGCTCTGAAAATGCAGCTTGTTCAAATTAACCCCTTTATAAAAATTGAAACTGCCACAGTTCGAGTAACAGAAAAAAATATTAAAGAGCTTTTTAACGGTTATGATATAGTATGTGAAGCTTTTGATAAGGCTGATGCAAAGTCTATTCTTGTAAACACTGCTTTAGCAGAACTTCCTAATATTAAAATTGTTTCAGCTTCCGGTATGGCCGGTTACGAAAGTTCAAACTTAATTAAAACAGTAAATCCCGTAAAGCGTTTATATATGTGTGGAGATTTTGAAAATGGAGCAATGCCGGGAAGAGGCCTCATGGCACCAAGGGTACAAATATGTGCCGGCCACCAAGCTAATATGATTCTCAGATTGCTGCTTGGAATTGAAGATGTATAAGAAAGGATGTATATAATGAGTGATATATTAAAAATCGGAGGACATGAATTTCAATCAAGATTTATACTGGGCTCCGGAAAGTTTTCTTTGGAACTTATAAAATCTGCCATCGAAAACGGTGGAGCAGAAATGATAACCTTAGCTCTTAGGCGTGCAAATGCGGGTGGCGAAGAGAATATATTGGATTTTGTTCCAAAAGGCATTAAATTACTGCCTAATACATCAGGTGCAAGGAACGCCCAAGAAGCTGTAAGAATTGCTAGGTTGTCCAGAGCAATGGGCTGCGGCGATTTTGTGAAAATTGAAGTTGTTCATGATTCCAAATATTTAATGCCCGATAATTACGAAACTATAAAAGCTACGGAAATACTTGCTAAGGAAGGTTTTATAGTACTTCCTTATATGTATCCCGATTTGAATGCTGCAAGAGCTTTGGTTGAAGTAGGCGCAGCAGCAGTAATGCCTTTAGGCGCTCCTATCGGCAGTAATAAGGGACTATGCACAAAAGAGTTTATCAGAATTCTGGTGGACGAGATAGCTGTTCCAATTATCGTAGATGCGGGTATTGGTCGTCCGTCTCAAGCCTGTGAAGCTATGGAAATGGGCGTTGATGCAATAATGTGTAACACAGCCATAGCAACCTCAAAGGATATACCATTAATGGCAAAAGCTTTTAAACAAGCCATTGAAGCAGGTCGATCAGCTTATGTTGCAGGACTTGGCAGAGTACTGGATTCTCAAGGAGAAGCTTCAAGTCCTCTTACAGGATTTTTGGAGGATTAATGATGAAGGAAGAAAGAACTAACCACATGGAATATCTAAGTGATATGGAAATTATTAATTCAGAAATTATGGACAAGGTACAAAAGCTTGTAAGTGAGTATGATTACAGTAAATATACGGATATGGATGTAAAAAAAGCGCTAAATAGTGAACATCTCTCTATAGAGGATTATGCCGCTATACTATCTCCTGCTGCCATGCCCTACTTAGAGCAGCTAGCGATGAAGTCCACCTCCGAAACCAAGAAACATTTTGGCAATTCAGTTTGTATGTTTACGCCTCTTTACATCGCAAATTACTGTGAAAATCATTGCGTTTACTGCGGCTTTAATTGTCATAATAAGATTCACAGAGGCAAGCTTTCATTATTGGAAATAGAAGAGGAATTGAAGGAGATATCAGCTACAGGTCTCAAGGAAATCCTGCTGCTTACGGGAGAATCAAGACATATGTCAGGTGTTGAATACATAGGTGAAGCAGTCAAATTAGCATCTAATTATTTTACTACCGTGGGAATAGAGATTTATCCTCTGAATTCAGTCGAGTATGCATATCTGCATGAATGCGGCGCTGACTTTGTATCTGTGTATCAAGAGACCTATAATACTGACAAATATGAGCAGGTTCATTTGAGTGGTCCTAAGCGCATTTTTCCATATCGTTTCCACGCTCAAGAGCGTGCTATACTTGGAGGTATGCGAGGAGTTTCCTTTGGCGCCTTGCTCGGATTAGGAGACTTCAGAAAGGATGCCTTTGCAGCAGGCTTACATGCCCTCTTCATACAGCAAAAATATCCTCATGCAGAAGTTTCTTTTTCAACACCTCGCTTAAGGCCCTTTATAAATAATGCAAATAATAACCCTAATGATGTACACGAAAAGCAGCTTCTTCAAGTTATACTCAGTTACCGACTATTTATGCCTTATGCTGGAATTACAATTTCTACAAGGGAGAGAGCGGGCTTCAGGGATAATATTATAGGTATGGCAGCTACGAAAATATCTGCCGGTGTAAAGGTTGGAGTAGGCGGTCATAAAGAAGAAGAAAAAGGCGATGAGCAGTTTCAGATATCCGATTCCAGAACAGTGGACGAAGTGCATAAAATGATTTTAAAAAGAGGGCTGCAGCCCGTTTATACTGATTATATAAGAGTTTAGGAGGCATAAATGCTTATATGTGTTACTAACCGAAAGCTTTGCAAGGATAATTTCTTATATCGCATAGAGGAAATAGCTAAAGCTAGGCCTTATGGCATAATGCTGCGGGAAAAAGATTTAGGTGAAGCTGAATATGAAAAATTGACTGTGTCAGTGAAAAAAATATGTGATATTTACAGTATCCCGCTTATAGTAAATCAAAAAATAGAAATCGCAGATAAATTAAACCTTTCACATGTTCATTTATCAATGCTGGATTTAAGAGAAAGTAAAAATGAAATAGACAGGTTTCAGTATATAGGTGCATCTGTCCATTCA
>JAEZDX010000138.1 GCA_023417975.1 Bacillota bacterium | reverse complement strand
TCCCATAATAACTATAAGCACTACCCCGGATACGGAAATTATTATGCATATGGCTTTTATAACAGATGTTTTTTCATCTAGTAAGTATGCAGCTAATACAGTAACCGCAATTGGTATGAGTGCTATCATCAATCCACCTACAGAGGAAGCTGTTCTTTGCAGTCCATAGGTTTCGAAAATAAAATAAATCCCCGGTTCAATAAAAGAAAGAAGTATAAGCCACTTCACAGGCTTATTTTTATAGTTTACTTTTATTAATTTTAAAGCCACTAATATAGACATAACAATAAAGGCAGCCAAAAATCTGAAAGATAACAACATCAGCGGTTCAGCAACACCTAAAGCTCTCTTGGAAAACAAAAAGCTAAATCCGAATATAAATGATGTTATTATCGCTGTTACATATGGCAATACATTATGTTTATTTTGCATGATGCCCCCCAAAAATATAAATTAAGCTTATTTATTTTTCTATTATAAACCAATTCCTTGGTACTTCTCATTTCATACAATGGGAAGCTTACGAATTTCCTTATGAAGAATATCGTATATCCACTTAGCATATCCTTCATTATCGAAAGCTCTATACTTGCATTCAATAACCATCATCAGATATACATATATATTGTACAAAATTCTCCTGCATTTTGCTGCTTCACTATGTAACTCTATGGTCCCATATCCCTTGCAGAAATTTGTGCGGTCATTAAAATCACCGAAATAAAACTCCTGAAGCGGATCTCCCCACAGGCATCTCTCAAAGTCAATAATACCTGTAACTTTACCTTCATCATTTATAAATAAGTTGCTGTCATGTATATCCCAATGTACAAGTCTTGGTTCTGTTACTGAATCAAATACATCGGCATAGCTAAAAAACAGTCTTTCAATGCTGACACATAGGATGCAGGAAGCGTTACATTCAATAATTTTTTAGTTTTTCTAGTTTTATCTTAAGTTTATCCATCTGTCCCTAAAGGCTTCTTCAACAAAATCCTTATTATTTAAATATTCTCTTAAAGTCTCTCTTAAATATTCATTATTGTATTTTTGATTTCTATTGTTTTTTAAAGAAGTATAACCTGTGCCTCTTTGAAGATAGTCCGATGAAGCAACAGTGTACCATCTTTCCTCATCTAATTTTTTCCCGTTAATGAATATATTTTTTATGGACCTTCCATCATGTTCTATAATGGCATTTGACACATGAAGCCGTCCAAGATACTTCCCTCTGAACCCTGGTCCTTTTCCGCTGCTGAAACAATAATCATTGTCCAAGGAATTTTCCAGTGCTTCCTTTAAATGCTTTCCTAATATTTCAAAGCTCGTTGGATTCAAGGGAGAGGGACACAGCTCAAGAAGCTTTTTAACAGATACTCCTCCTTTTCTTATTCCTCCGTTCAAAACTCCGCTATTTATGATTCCTATCTCGCACTTTAAAGTATCCGTAAGAGCATCAGCCAAGAGATTTGTCATTGGATTTTCTTCCGCCACATCATGCCATAAATCTTTATGTATACTATATAACGGTTTTCCAAGCTTATCTATTGCTTTTTCTTTATTGGTCCTTAGTATGTCAAGTATTTCTTTGCTCTGATCAAATTTCTCAACATTTATATTTTCTCCCTCTATAAGCTCTAAGCTTTTAGAATCAATATTAACTTTCAGATAACCGACATGTTCTCCAAAACACCCTGAGGTGAAAATGAGAGTTTCATTTACGAGCTTAGGCTTATCCATAAGTATATGGAAGTGTCCCCCTATTATCACGTCTACTCCACTTAACTCCTTTGCAATGTTCAAATCCCCATCCATGCCAATATGGGATAAAACTATGCATATATCATATTTACCTGCTTGTAACTTCATTTCATCACTTACAGCTTGTACATAAGGTTTAATATATAGTCCCATTAACTTGTCAAAAGTACCTATGCTTGGTGATAGTCCCATTACCAGAAATCTAATGCCCGCTTTTTCTATTATTATGCTCGATTTAACTCCATCTATAGCTGTACCATTACTCATATACAAATTGCAGCTTAAAAAAGGCACTCTTGAATTGACAGCCATATTAACAAGTATATCTATGCCGTTAAACGTTTCATTATTTCCAATGGCTATGGCATCATAACCTGCATTTTCCAACAATTCCACTGCAGCCATTCCGTCCGTACCTTGAAGTTCCAGTCTTTTAAAGTCGGCAAAGTCACCTGCATCAAACAACAGAGTATTTTCATTTCTTAATTCATTAATTTTAGTCACTGCTTTTGAAAATTGTTCAAAAGCACTATGAATATCATTTGTATGTAAAATGTTAAATTCCATATAGTCCTCTCCCCTCTATGTCTCAATTATAGTGTACAACGATATACGTACACTAGCTTTTTCTCAGGTAAACATTACATATTCAAAATCACTAAAGACCACATTTAAATTATACGAAAATATAGTATAATCACAAAAATTGTTATAGGACTCGTAAATGCAAAAGGAACAAGGAGGTTCACACTATGGCAACTATTACTTCTCAAATATTAGTCGGTCATAATCATGACCTTAGCGGAGGCATAATTCCTACACATATACTACTTCTATCTGAAGGCAGTAAACCGGTATGGATATTGAAAAGCCTTGATATAATGGAGGATCATAAACATAACTTTAATACAGTAAGATGGATTTCCTCCACCAATAACATACTGGAAGATGCTCTACTAATGATTTCTCTATATATTCTGAAGGACCGACTCATAATTGAGAAGGCTTCAAGGTATTTGAAAAGTATTGAAGAAAATGTTGTAGACCTTTCCATAGGAGTGAGCAGCGATAATTTAGATGAACTGCATAAAATATGCAGAAAGCTTCGATATGATTACAAGCTAATACTGTCCTGCCTTAAAGGTACTTCCTTAAACTATAACCTAAGTATACTTAAGTTATACTCTATGGAAATAGAAGTTTGTAAGACTATTTACAGCAGATGTTATAATCCCTTTGGTGATAATATCGTAACTACGGGAGAGCTTTAACTATATAGCAAGTCCTTGAACGAGTCTTTATGTAGATTTTTATTGATTGACAAGCGACTTTTTCCATCTCTTATGCTTATACATCTCCATATCTGCGGCTGCATAAATATCATTTATGTTTCCTGCATTAAATTTATTCACTTCAGCTATTCCATAGCTAAAACCAAGTTTCATATTATTTGATACCTTCGTATATCGGAGGCTTTGTTGAATAGCTTCCATTTTTGCTGTTACATATTCCCGATCGGTATTCATAAAGAAAATTACAAATTCATCTCCGGACATTCTTCCGTAAATTTCACCATCTTTAAGGAGTTCTTTTAATGTATTTGAATATGCCCTAAGTGCATTATCACCAGCAGCATGTCCACAATAATCATTTATAGTCTTAAAATTATCTAAATCGATTACTACAAGATAGCACTTTTTCCTATGCTCATTAATTTTTTCAAGTTCTTCTATAAGCTTTTTATTTAAATATCTTCTATTGAATAGTCCTGTCAGATCGTCATAATTGGTAAAATAGGTGAGTTTCTCTCTGATATAGAAATTTTTAAGACTGAGAATTAATTGATTCTTTATATAATTCATCAGGCTGATGTCACTATGTTTAAAGTATTTCTTATCTGTGACACTATCCACATTCATTAATGCTATGAGCTCCCCGTCAATATAAATTGGCGTACTTAATGTGCAGTGCAAAACACCAGTCATTCTGTCTATTTCTTTTGATTTTTCCTCTACCAATTCCTTTTTATCAAATTCCAAGGGCTCCTTTATTATAGCTGTCTCACTGAAATTATTCATTTTATATAAATATACTTCTTCTCTCCTCAGAGTTATATCTTTCATGCTCTCATCATAGCCTACCAAATATCTGAAATGAAACAAACCGTCCTGCTCCAGCATGAGTATACTGCCTTTATCAGCATTAGGAATTATTCTAATAGCAGTATATAAAATACTGCCGCAAACTTCCTCCATACTATCAACGTTGGTTATCTGATCCCCTAAATCAAATAACAGTTTCTCAGCTTTTCTTATTAACCTTAAGTCTTTTTGGGATTTAAAATATTTCATAACAGCAACTATATTACAAATAATAAATGCAGCTATGAAACCTAATAGGACGCTTTCGTTCAAAGTCAACCACTTCCAAATTAAATAAATATATTAAACCTTGCACAAGGCTCTATATATTATATCACTTTCCAAATAAAGTGAACATAATAAAATTACTTTGCTATGTTATGGAAGTATATAAAGAAAGACGACTTGTTTAAAAATAATTTCAAACAAGCCGCCTAAAACTCATTAATCTACTGATTTCAATGATTCAACCATATCTATCTTTTTTAATCTGAAATACATTACAAAGTTTACAAGTGCCGCAAACAATACGGTAAGAACAGCAGAATACAAATAACTGATTGGCTTAATTAACCTTCCGAACATAACATAATCTACTTCTGACGTTACAACGATGAATTTATGAAGAAATATGCCAAGAAAAAGTCCAATACACATGCCTATGGCAGTTAATAATGCGTTTTCTCTATATACATATGCAGACACCTCTTTGTCATAGAACCCCAACACCTTGATAGTAGCAATTTCCCTTAGTCTTTCCTCTACATTTACATTTGTTAAATTATAGAGTACCACAAAGGCTAATGCTCCAGCAGAAATAATTAGCACAAGAATTATATAATTAAGACTTTTAATTATGTCCTTAAAGTTCTTACTTATACCTGTTGTAAAGCTTACAGAACTGGCTTCACTGTTCTTTAGCAAATCGGTAGAAAGTTTGTTCTCCGATGCTTCGGAAGTATCCTTTGTCTTAGCCAAAACAGTTTGAAATACAGGTCTTTCATTATAAAGAGCTTCATAAAGCTTAGGTGACATATATACATAATGAGATACATAGTTCTCAGTAATTTCTTCTACCTGTACATCTACCCTGTTTGTATCCCCGTTTTTAATATAAAGCCTATCTCCCGTCTTTACTTGCAGCAGCTTTGCAAGCTTTTCCGTCAAAACCACACCTTTATCCGTAAGTGCTATACTTCGTCCTGTACTTCTATCTCTTAGCAAAATAAACTGCGGGAGCCTTTCTGTACTTTCAGGTACAATAAGTGCTGCACTCTTCTCATTATTATCCTTTCCAACAGTAATATTTTGTTGCTTTTCCAATGTGAAGTCTGTAACTCTGCTTTCTGAAGAAAGTCCATCAATAAAACTGTTATGCTGTCCTGCTTCCAACCCCGCTGCCAAATCTATAGACATATCATATTGATAAAGTTCATCGAACTGCTTTTCTGTTATATCCATTATAGAATCCTTAAGTCCGAAGCCTGCAAGAAGTAATGCTGTGCATCCACCTATACCTAGTACAGTCATGAAAAATCTCTTTTTATATCTAAATAAATTTCGGGCTGTAATTTTTTGAGTAAAGTTAAGTCTCGTCCATAAA
>JAEZDX010000649.1 GCA_023417975.1 Bacillota bacterium | reverse complement strand
TCCGGAACTACTCCGATAAGCATTATAGATAAAGTCTCAATTATATCATTGATATATAACAAATCTCCTCTTTTTACCATTTCACTGTTTAGTCTGTTTATAAGCAATTGATGATTTTCTACTCCCTTAGCATCCAATTTACCTATTACCCTGTCCGCGTCTCTTACAGAAGTAACTTCAGGGTTTACAACAACAATAGCTCTGTCCGCACCTATAACCGCATTTTCGAAGCCTTGTTCGATACCTGCAGGGCAATCAATTAGAACATAATCGAAGTCTTCCTTAAGCTCTTGAACGAGACTAAGCATTTCCTCTGCTTTTATATCGTTTTTATCTCTTGTCTGCGCAGTAGGCAGCAAAAATAAGTTATTAAACCTTTTGTCTTTTATCATAGCCTGTTTAAGCCTGCATCTGTTCTCTATTACATCAATTAGCGTAAAAACTATTCTATTCTCAAGTCCCATAAGAACATCCAAGTTCCTTAAGCCCGTATCACCATCTACTACTACTACTTTCTTTCCCATAGCTGCCAATGCCGTTCCTATATTAGCCGTGGTAGTAGTCTTTCCAACACCGCCCTTACCTGATGTTATTACTATAGCTTCTCCCATTTTTTATACCTCCATCTCATATAAATTTATTTGGCAAGTATGGCTCTACTATAATAGAACCATCTTTTATTCGTGCTACCTCCGGGTATGACGGTTTCTCGCTATCTTCGGGGGATCTTGTAACCAAATCACATATATGCAAAATCTCCGGTTGAAGTATAAATGCTGCCACAATAGCCTTCTCGTTTCCTCCCATACCTGCATGCACATATCCTTTAAGACTTCCCAAGACTATAACATTTCCTGCTGCGTGAACCTCAGAACCCGGATTTACATCGCCAACTATTACAATGTTGCCGTGGTATTCTATCCTTTGGCCGCTCCTTATAGTCTTTCTTATAAACTTTGTCTTTCCTTCATAAACACCTGAAAAACCTTTTGGACTCTTCTCTTCCACTTCTTCAAAAATACAATTTTGCACTTGAAATTCTTCAAATAACAACGTTCTAAGCTCATTCGCTTCTTTTTCACCGATTCTCTTTAAATCAGTTGATATCTTCATTGTAGAGCCTTTATAAAATCTTTTGCCTCTCGACAGTTTTTCCACCAATGCTTCCAGCATATCGTCAAAATTATTGAATCTATCCATATTAATTACCGCATTGAGTCCTTCTTTATTACCTTTGATGAATATTCTGTCCTCCATAGCAAAAACCTCCAAAATGAACGATAAACACGGATTATTATATCAACAAACAATGATTAAATTCCTTCTTATTTTTAAATAAATTTATAATTTTCACTAAAAAACCGATAAAAGCTATATTTACTGTTTAATTTAGCTTTGATTTCTACATTATTTATATTACTATGGATTAAGCGTATAATCAAATTTCGGTGTAAAACCGGGTAAAAACTTTAATTCATTTCTGAAATATGTTTCATATACAGCCCTTGCAACATCGGATACAAAACCGCCATGTCCCGCATCATATATGGCAACACATACTGCAATCTGCGGATTTTCATAAGGTGCAAAGCCTACATAAACTCCATATGAGGTTCTCCCAACGCCTTCTTGAACGCCATTTTCTTTAAACGTGGCTGATCCGGTTTTCCCTCCGCTTCCAATTTCTGCAGGAAATCCGACAAAAGACTCCGCTGCTGTTCCGTTTTCATCAGTAACCTTCTTCATTCCTTCCTTTACAGCTTTCACAGTATCAGGCTTAAGATCGATTTTATCAAGCACTTGAGGCGTAATCTGCTCAATTATCTCCCCATAATGATCCATAAATTTATCTACTAAATGTACTCTGTATCTTGTTCCTCCATTAACGAAAGTTGCAACATAATTGGCCAATTGCACCGGAGTAAAGCTGTTCATGCCCTGTCCTATAGCTGCATTAAATATGTTACCTGGAGTATTAACTTGAATTAATATGTCATAAACTACTGTATCTGCAGTTACTTCTGCCATATTAACAGCATCACTCTTCTTATATTTTTCTCTTATATGCTCCGGTTCAGCATTAATCAGTTTTGTAAACAAAGGAATAAGCGCACTTTTAAAGCTTGAATAGGCCTCTTTTTTACCTTGTAGAATGCATTCTTTCACCTTATCTTTAATATCTTTTTTTGCCTCAGCTAAGGCGGATGAATCCTCCTTATTTGCAGCTATATCAATGGGCGTAAAGTACACGTTTCCTCCCCCATTGCTTCCATAATATTTTCCTGACTTTAATATTCTATTGATATTTTCTCCGGAGTAATATGCATATTCCCGTCTTGCAGATGCGGTATTGAATACTTGACCGAAGCTTTCCGCTATCTCAATACCTGAAGATAGCTTTGTTTGAGAATTAGGATCTGCTCCAAGCCCAAATCTCCATGCATATTTTGCTAAGCTATTAAGATCATTGTTACTGTTACTATATAATCTATATCCTGCCTCATAGAAAAAATAATTACAGGATACTTCTAAGGCTTTTCTTACATCCACAGCACCATGACCGTATTTTGAATAACAAGACCAAGTATTAGCCACATTTGGAACGCTGAAATGTATCTTATCATATATTTTTTCCTTATAGCCTATAACCCCTTGTTCCAAGGCCGCAATTGCAGTTAGCGGCTTGAACGTTGATCCGGGTGGAATCTTGCCTGTGGTGGCGTAATTATAAAACGGTTTAGGATATATTTCGAAGGGGTCTTTTCTTGTAACCTTTCCTCCTACATTTGAGCTTATTGGAAACAGCTCATCTATAGTCTTTTTTATTTTCATTTTACTTATATATTGTTTTGCAAAATTTTCATAATCGGGATAGAAATATTTATCTCTCAATTGGGGTGTCAATTTTCCGGGGATAGAAAAATCATTGGGATCGTATCCGGGAAAGCTGGCCATAGCCAAAACCCCTCCCGTATTCACATCCAAAACTACGACAGCACCTCTCGTGGCATTTCCTGTATCCATTATGCCTGCTCCCTCTTTATGATATCTTCCGTGCTCTGACTGTAAGGCCTCCATCCGCTCTTTTAAAGCTCTCTCAGCAACGGCCTGTAGTTTACTGTCTATTGTGAGTACCATATTCTGTCCCGGATAGGGGTCTAATCTGAAAAGCTCCTCTGTCTTTCTTCCTTCCTTGTTGACTTTTACCGTAGTACCACCTTTTGACCCTTTCAGTTTGTCCTCAAAAGCGCTCTCCAATCCTGCAATTCCTATATAGTCACTATTTACCTCATAGCCTCTTTCCTCATATT
>JAEZDX010000583.1 GCA_023417975.1 Bacillota bacterium | reverse complement strand
AGCTTAACAGTATCCTCAAAATCTTCTTCAGTTTCTCGAGGGAAACCTACTATAATGTCTGTAGTAATAGAAACGTCCGGAATTTCGGATTTGATTTTATTTACAAGTGTTAAATATTGTTCTCTGTTATAAGATCTGTTCATTATTTTAAGAATTCTTGAAGATCCGCTCTGTACCGGTAAATGGATCTGCTCGCAAATCTTCTTGCAATCTCTTATGGCATAAATTACATCGTCACTTAAATCCTTTGGATGTGAAGTCATAAATCTGATCCTTTCTAAGCCGTCTATTTCATTGACCATTCGTAAAAGCTTAGCAAAATTCATATCACCTTCCAAACCTTTTCCGTAGGAATTAACATTCTGACCTAATAAAGTAATCTCTTTATAACCTATGCTTATCAATTGTTTAATTTCACCTATTATCTCTTCCGGTTTACGGCTTCGCTCTCTTCCTCTTACGTAAGGAACAACACAATAAGTACAGAAATTATTACAGCCGTACATTATGGTTACGAAAGCCTTTATATCACTTTTTCTGTCTACAGGTATGCCTTCAACGATACCTTCTTCCTTATCGAATATCTCCATAACCGATTTGCCTTCCATTTTAACCCTGTTAAGATATTCAGGGAATTTATAGGAATTATGAGTGCCAAAGATAATATCAACAAATGGGTATTTTTTAATTATAGTTTCAGCCATATCCTTTTGCTGCATCATACATCCGCATAGAGCTATAATTAAGTCCGGTCTCTCCTCTTTTTTCTTCTTTAATGCACCTATATTTCCAAACACTTTAAGTTCTGCGTTCTCTCTTACACAGCAGGTGTTAAAAATAATAATATCTGCATTGTCCTTATTGTCAGTGCTTACGTAGCCCAAATTTTTCAACATACCTGAAAGCTTTTCAGAATCTTCTTCATTCATCTGACAACCCCAAGTTTCTATATAATAACTCAATATTTTGTTCTCTGACATATTTTAAATTTCTCCTTCTGTTTTCTGATTTTATAGCAGCTGCTTTAAAAAGTAATACTTAATGTATATAATACTACAGCATTAGCCAATAATAATCACATCTATCGTGAAAATAAGGCCTAAATCTACATAGTTTATTATATAAAATTTAATGTTATTTTGAAAGTTTTTTTTAAAATATACATACAGAAATATTGGAATAATTTATTTGATTTTTTGCTTTAGGAATAAAAGTTCCCAGCTGAGAGAAAACTATTAATGTAAACTCAGACATCTATATAAAGGAGGATATATCATGTACGATGCTAAAAACGAAGAAAAGGAAAAAGATGAGTCGCTTTTATATGATACAATTTAGGATAGAGGATATTTTGAGAGAGTTAGGGCCGAAAGCATGATAAACTCTAAAACTGCCTATATACCGAGTGAAACCATTAGTATGGAGTAAGCAATAATTAAAAGGCAGTACCTATTAACTGCCTTTTTTAAAGATAGATATTTTACATTGTTTTTGCCCAAGTATAGTATTCATCTATGATATTAAAGCCCTTTTTCTTATATAGGTTAAATGCAGGCTCATTAGTAGTATTGACCTTTATTCTGGCTTCCTTATAGCCGGAAGAATAAAGAAGATTAAGAAGGTAACATAGCAATATATCACCAAAGCCCCTTTCGCGATAGCCATCCTTTATTCCGAAGTTAACAATTAGTGGTCTTAAATTGCTCATTATTATTTGCCCATATCCAATAAATTCATTATCATATTGTAATAAAATGCACCAATCATTTACATAGTATTCTTGCATTTCATCAAGATAAATATCCTGCACGGTTAAAGGCTCACGCTGGCTATTACTGAAAATTTCGTTCTGAAGGTCACAGCGAAGTCTTTCATGCTTGCCTTTTTTGAATTTTATAAATTTCAAACCTGTTTTAGATATAGCTTCAAGTTCCGTAATTGGTTTACTGAGCTCGTAAGTGCCATTCTTTCTTATAAATCCTAAACTGCTCAATAAATATGAACTTTGATATGTCAATTTACAGTCGTAATAAAATACACTATTTTTAAAAATATAAACAGGAAATGTAAAATGAGCATCAGTTGCAAAATAATTCTCCACATACAATGAATTTATAAAGAACTGATTATTTTTTGCACCGATTTTTGAATACCACATATACCCTATATAATTCGAATCATATTTAAGCAGATACACTTGTTTTCTTAATAAATATTTATTAATTAGGCTGGATTTTCTGTAATACTTATGGAAATCCTCATTTAAAACATTTAAGGAAATTCTTTTTGAATTAAGGCGCAGCATTTCGTTAATTGTACTTAATCTCAATTTCTCTGTCTTATACATAAACAACCTCGTAAGAAAAATATTATGGTACAAGGGCTTTGTCTATAACTTAGCGAGCAGAATTAATGTAGTCAATAAATTTTTCCATGAATTTCTGTTCTTCTTCTTTATATTTTGTTATTTTGTTCAATTTTCTAAGATACTTGGCTTCATTCCAGCCCTTAGTTTTAATATATCTTTTTTTTCCTAATTTCCAAAATTTATGTGGAAAGGTTAAAAGAGCAAGCATTATTTCCAATTCTTCTTTAGTTACAGCTTTAATATTGGAGTAATGCTCAATTAAAATTTTAGCTTTATCGAAGTTCCACTCATAGCTTTTCCTAAACATGATACGCCTGATAAATTTACTAAGATCTACTATTTGAAGGTCTATTATTATAGAGTCAAAATCAATCAAATATAATCCATCAGAGCCTTTTAAAATATTTTGGTAATAGAAGCTGTCATGGCATATAGTTCTATTGTTATTTATGGATTTGGAAAGCTCATGATAATTTGAACTGTTCAGTATAGACAGCGCTGTTACTCCCCTGCTGTAATAAAAATCGATAAGATCCATATAAGTGTTATCAAATTGATTTTTTATCTTCTTCTTATTAATTACGTATCTGTATCTCTCCAGGTCCGAGAGGTTACCGGTAAATATTCTAGGCCAGTTTTTTAAGTTGTTTTTAATCTTTAGCGATTTTATTTCTGCAGAATTAACGGCAAGATGGAATCTAGCCAAAAGTTCTATGCAGCTTAACGTATCCTGAAAGTTTTCAATATCAAGTTCTGTTCCGTCAATCCAGGAAGTTACGTAGTATATGTATTTTCCATACTTGGTAAAAAAGGCACCTTCCTTATTGGGATAATATTTAGCCGTACTTGAAAATCCTGTATTGTTTAAAGCTTCTACAATGATACATCCGTTTCCGGCTTTTCGGCTCCCATGTCTCATTCTTTTTACAAAGTACGTACCATCGTTACCTTCGACCTTGTATGCGCTTCTTAGTCTAGCAATATCTTTAGCTGCGATATTATATTCACGAAGAACCTTTTCAAGAACAGTTCTTTCCTTTTCACCTATTATATTTGTACTGTGACTTGGTTTAGACATACAAACCCTCCTAATGAGTGCTACTTTATTATATTATTTCAAAAACAAAATAATACTCAAAAATATAACTTAGAAGTAGTTTGCAGCCAAGGATATGTGAGTATCAATACCAAAAATGTGATTAATTAAGATGTAAACTTACATATAGATATATATGAATTAAAGCGTGCCTAAACACGCTTTAATAGTTTACTCAACAGCTTTAATACTTAAGCCTATTTTCTTTGTTTCTACATTTACATCTATTATTTTCGCTTTTATCTGTTGACCTATTTCCAAGGCATCAGAAGGTTTATTGATCCTCTTGTGGCTAATTTCAGATACATGAACAAGTGCGTCTACACCTGGTTCAAGTTCAACAAAAGCACCGAAATCTGCAAAACGAACTACCTTTCCAAGAACAACATTATCTACAGGATACTTAAGCTCTACATTATTCCATGGATTCTCTTGAAGAGCCTTCATACTTAAAGTTATCTTTTTGTTTTCTTTGTCTATATCGATGATTTTAACTTTTATCGTATCTCCTACCTTTAACACTTCTGAAGGTTTATTTACTCGACCCCAAGAAATCTGAGAGACATGAAGCAAACCGTCTACGCCAAGTACGTCTACGAAAGCGCCAAAAGTTGCAATCCTCTTTACAACTCCTTCAAGTATCTGATCTTTTTCAAGCTTACTCCAGGTTTCCTGTTCAGCAGCTTCCCTATCAACCTTGAGTAGTTCTCTTCTGGAACCTACTATTCTGCTGTTCTTTCTGCCCTCACTAAATTCAATTATCTGTACATCTAAGACCTTGCCTGCATATTCGTTTAAATTTTCAACATGATTTAATTCTATATGTGATGCAGGAATGAATAATCTTACCCCTTTATAGGAAGCTACGAGTCCGCCCTTTACAGCTTCCTTTACTGTTACCGAAACTACCTTTTTCTCTGCATAGGCGTCTTTAATATAATTAACTGAAGAATCTCTCTCTAGCTCCACCTTAGATAATACTACATAGC
>JAEZDX010000639.1 GCA_023417975.1 Bacillota bacterium | reverse complement strand
TGGTCACACCATTGCTTAGATGAATGATATCCGGTTGAAGCTGCTCATCGATATATTTTAGAGTATTTATAAGATCTTCAGTTGTTGTATTGAATTCTTTATGAAACAGCTTGATAATAAATACTTCGGCTTCTGGAACTATTTTGGTTATTATATATGCTACGGCTGTTCCGTGACCAATAGTATCGGTTATATCATTACTTATTAATAGTCCGTCTTGATTTTTTATACAAACACCTTTAAATGTAAAATCCTTTAACTGAGAGTGAGATTTATCTATTCCGCTATCAATGATTGCTATTTTAACATTCTTGCCTCTGTTTTTTTCCCATTGGGTATTCATCTTTGCTCCCTCCATTAATAAAGCATTATCTATTAAAAAATGAATGCATTGATATAAATGATGTTTAAACATAAATATACAAAGCATTCATTTTCATATTTAGGCTATAATTCTATATAGCAAAACTGTATTATATTAGCAGCATCCTAACCAACCGTTTTCCATATATAGTACAACTGTGTTAGCTGATTTTGATGGCTTTACCAATCTCTTTTTCATTACTCCCACCCCCTTTTACGCTTAATTAACTAAGTAATTTCCAGTTTACTAATGCAGCTTTTTAGCAGCACCCTAACCAACCATTTTCCATATATAGTACAACTGTGTTAGCTGACTTTGATGGCTTTACTAATCTTTTTTTCATCCTTTTCACCTCCATTCTTTTCATAGGTATCCTCAAAGATAAATTCAATATGCTTTGCCGATACCATTGATATATATGAATATGCTGCTTCACCACACAATTAAAATTAAGTGAGGGTAAGGTGCAGCAAAATACCTTTCAGCTCAAATGCACTTTTAAGTATGCTGAAGTATTATTTCTTCTAAATTTAAAAAGCTTTTAATCTTATCCTTTTTTAAATATTCATCTTCTATGGTAATGGAAAACGCTTCTTCAATACTTACAATAAGCGATATAAATTGAAGAGAATCCATTGGCAGCTCCAGATTTAATTCATCCTCTGAAATATCAATTCCGTTTTCCTTAAATAGTTCAAATAACCGCTCTCTAATCATCAAGGTAGCTCACTCCTTTAAATAATAATTGAAAGATTTTGTTTATCTTTATTTATCATAAGATGCATAAGTAAAGCATATTTTTTTTCCCTATCACATCTATCTTCATTTTTTATCTTTACTGAATATGGACAGCTTACTCCCATGCAGAACGGATAACATGCACATTCTGCGCACCCTTCAAGTTTTTCTCTTCGCACAACCCATTTCGCCAGTTTTTTTTCATCAATATGAGCATTTCCTTTTGAATCTATATTTCCAATATGATTTAAATCAGCATTCTTATTTTCACCATATAATGCAAGTGAGCATTTATTAATTGTTCCATCATAGTTAATAACAAATCCATTAGCCTTGCATGCCTCACATTGTAAAGATCCCAACTTATAGGAAAAATAATCAGTGGATTTTATTCCTCTTTTCGTTGCTTCATCAATCCATTTCAAGTAAGCAGCAGGGCCGCCTAAAAGCTCATGCTTCACATCCGAGATTTTAGTTCCTCCCCAGTCACGTACCCATTCCCATATCATTGAGAATCTATTATCGTTACTGAATTCCTTATTTATAAGTTCTATAAATTCATCCATGTATGGCAATACTTTTTGAGAAATGTTCATACGAATACTTATCTGAAACCTATTTGAGGAACTGTTATCTCGAATCTCTTTCAGATTGTTTAAAATCTTGTCGAAAGAGCCTTTTCCATTTTTATGGGGCCGCTGAATATCATGAATCTCTTTTATTCCATCTAATGTAATTTGATAATATAATACTCTGTTCGAAACCAAGCTTTGAAAGGTTGCGTAATCCAACTCATAGCCATTAGTAGTTATTCTGCTAACTAGTGCCACTCCACAGCATCTGCAAATTTCTTTGATTTTTTGCATAAGCCTAATCACTGTATTTTTTGCTAGTAACGGTTCTCCGCCAAACCAGCTGATGTATAGTTTTTTATATGCCTTTACATTCTTTTCTATAAATTGTATTACAGCTGATTCAGTTTCTTCGGACATGAAATGGTAGGGCTCATGTTGATAGCAATATACACAATTAAAATTGCATGCATCTGTAGGAATGATAGTTATTTCCAAAGTATCTTTAGAATAAATTATTTTATTATATTGAAAATCCACAAGCTCTTTTTCATTGGTATCTTCTTCTACAATTAACCCTGTATCTTTTAGCATTTGAAAATCTTCCGATTCACTTTCTAAGGCCTTATCTCTTGAAAGATACTCCGATACTATATCTGCCTTATGACTTTGTATTCTTACCAGCTTACCTGAAAAAGTATTTAGAATTAATAAATCTCCAGTTAAAGAATCCGTTAGAAGGTTATATATTGAAGATTTATAATACTTTTCTGTCATATAAATTTCCTCCAATCTACAAATAATTTATTTTTTTCTTCAACTTATAAATACACTCAAATTCATATAAACTGTAAATATTTACCATTTACTTTATTATATATCTCTCTTTTGGATATGTCAAACATTCATGTAAATTTATATTTGACATTCATCTAAGATGAAGTATAATAAAGATAAACATCTAAGATATATTAATATAATCATCTAAATTTCATATATATTAATTGTATCTTGCTACTAGCTGTATAATTGCATGTTTTATAAGTTTAATCTCAATTAATATGGGGTGGTGTATAAAATGAATATTGTTTTTGATAGAAGACCTGGAAGAATTATGGATTTAATTAACAGTCTGAAATTTATCTATAATAACAGTTTTCAAGAATTTATAGATGAATTGGGCGTTGAATCAAATAGATATGTTGAAAGTACACTAAAATATCTATCTGAAAAAAGCAATTTCGATTGGAAGTATACTGATATTTTTTTTAGTAATGATATTTCCGTAATAGACTATCTTTTTAATTCAAACGATATGTGGACAATAAAGGATAAATCAAATCTTTTAAACTATCTAAAGAATATCTCTCATGAAGCTGTTAAATTTAAAATATGTGAATCTTTGCTAAGTAACGGCAATTTCTCTGTGAGTGGAATAGAAGCTGTATTAGCTAGTGATAAGGACTTAATAAAATTAATTGATTCCCAGAACTTTTCAGCAGAATCAAAATGGAAGCTTCTTAATTTTATAAATAACATAGCTTTATATATTGAAAATCTTATTAACCAATTGGATGCTTATATAAAAATTTTTGATCAAGTACTGGAACAAAACTACCAAATTATTGAAGAATTCGATGCTTTCATAGAAAAGCAAATAAGCATGAAAGGAATTGAGTTCTTAAAAGAATATACAGGTAATGTGTTCAACTTTGATAATCTCCCTGACATATACTTGAGCACCGGCTTTATTAACTGTTATAGTCTTCAAGGTTCTCCAAAGGGAGATAGAGCCAACTTATTTATAGGAATAGAGTTTTCTAACGTTATGAAGCATTTGAGCGGAGAGGGTGAGTTAGAAGAAAACTTAAATATATACAAAAATCTTTGTGATAATTCCAGATTTCAAATTTTAAAATTATTGCTTAATGAAGGTTTATATGCTCAAGAGCTGGCAAATAAGCTTGAGATAAGTATGGCTACCGTTTCCTATCATATGAATTTTTTACTTACTTCCAATCTTGTTCTTATTGAGAAACAGGATGGAAGAAAGACTTACTATAATTTAAATAAAAAAACCTTGAAAAGCTGCATAAAATTTCTGCAAAAAACTTTTGAAATTGATTCTTAGGGGGGATATAAGTGATTAATTATAAGTTTAAAACCGGTGGTTTTATGCATCTTCTGACTTACATCGGAGAATGCAGGCTTTGGTTTGCAGTTTCATCCATTTTTAGTATAATAATTAGCCTTATAACGCTTGGCTGGTGCTATATTATAAAAAAGCTGCTTGATAGCGCTCAAACTTATAACTATAAAAGTCTGTTATTCTTTATTTCATTAGCAGCATTATTTTTTGTTTTGGAAGCGTATGTAGAAATGGTTCTAAAATATTCAACTGTAAAATTTCAAGAAACTATAATTTACAATATAAGAAATGAATTTGTGTCTCACATATTAAATTTGCCGATAAAATATATGGAATCTCAAAAAAATGGTGATATTCAATCAAGATATATTAATGATTTAAACAATTTAAAAGCCTTCTTCTCTTCAACGGTATTTGATATTATAAAGCAGCCCCTCATGTTTATATTCTCTCTTTGCTACATGCTTTATCTTAGTTGGAAGCTAACTCTGTTTTGTCTAGTAATAAGTCCCATTTTTATTTTCATCTCAGTTAAGATTACAAAGCCTATATACGGATACACAAAAGAACGTAATGAAGCACTGTCCTTTGAAAACTCACTTGTGGCAAATAATCTTGGCGGTATCGCTGCACTAAAAGCATTTTTACTGGAAAACCTCATGCATGCTAAGTATACAGCGGCTGCGGATAAAACTTTATCTAAAGAACTCAAGCTTACAAAAATTAATTCCTTAATTCAGCCTTTATCCTTTGGTATGAGGGTTATACCTACCTTGCTTTCATTAGGCTTCGGTAACTACCTTCTGCTAAACAATGCTATTACTATAGGTTCGATTCTGGCAATAGTACAGCTGCAAAATTATGTTCTTGGCCCTGTTATGGTAATACCGGGAATATTAAGCAGTATAAATTCAAGCAAAGCATCCCTTACTCGTATAGAAGAGATATTAAATGAGCCTGAAGAACGGACGGAAGGGCATATTTTAGCTAAGCCTCATTTAACTGAAGCAGTACTTATCAAAAATTTAACTTTCGCATATGAAAACGGAGCAAATGTTTTAAATAACCTTTCAATACAGATCAATAATAATGAGTTAATAGCTCTAGTTGGTAAAAGCGGCTGCGGTAAATCCACTTTATTAAAGCTTATCTCGGGAATATATATTCCTCAAAAAGGTACCGTAAAAATATTTGGTCATAGCTTAGAAGACTGGAATATTAAAAACATAAGAAACTTAATTTCAATTGTTTCACAAGATGCCTATATATATCCAGACAGTATATATAAAAACATATTATACGGAAACATGAATTCTTCTGAAGAAGACGTAATAAATTCAGCTAAAGCAGCTAATATACATGATTTTATAATATCACTGCCTAATGGCTACAACACCATTGTTGACGAACATGCATTAATGTTATCCGGAGGCCAGAAACAACGTATTTGTATCGCAAGAGCTATTCTTAAAGATTCTCCCATAATACTTTTCGATGAACCTACATCAGCCTTAGACGCAGAAAATGAATTTCTAATAAATGAAGCAATCAAAAATTTAGCGAACAAGCATACGGTCATAATAGTAGCCCATAGGTTATCTACTATTAAAAATGTATCTAAAATATTAGTGATGGATTCCGGTGAAATACAAGCTGCCGGTACCCATGAGGAGCTTATAAATCACTGTGAAATCTATAAGAGCTTGTTTTATAAACAATATTGTGTTTAAGCATTGAATTATATCTATACTTGAGGAGGTGTCGATTTGAAAAACAAATTAATAAAAATAAAGCTCTTTTCTTTGCTAAAAGGAAAAGGCGCTCTATATTTTACAGCGTTAATAGGAACCAGTTCTTTTATGTTTTTGTTTAATGTTATTGCGGGATATGGGCTAAAGTTTGCCACAGATTCTGCATTAAACAATAATGAAATGACCTTAAACAACAGCATTATTCTAATGATTGTTGGAATTTTGGCACTGCTTATAATAAATCCATTTCTAAAATACTTTTTTGAAAGCATTTATAAAACTGCCACTGTTACATTGAAAAAGAAACTGTATAATCATATTCAAAAAATGTCATTAAATTATTATGAAGAAAATCAGAGCGGAGATTTCATTTCAAGATTTAATAATGATATGGATGAAGTAAAAAGCTTCTTTGGGGATAGGCTTTGCGATTTATTTTCAGCCTTCATATCGGGAATCGGATCAGGCATACTTCTATTTAGCCTCAGTTGGAAATTGGCCCTGCTTTCCATATTTGTAGGAATGGTCACAGTATTAATAAACAATGTCTTTTCCGACAAGATAAAAAGCTTTAACAAGGAAATACAAGAGGCAAATGCGGATTCCGTAAAGACCTTTTCCAATATCCTTGATGGTTTTGAAATGATAAAGCTGTATGCTGTTAATGAAGAGATGAAAAAAAATTATGAAAAGACAAATAAAGATATATATACAAAGTCAATGGAGCTAAACAAAATTCAAATTTTATTAACGGGTATAAACTGTATGCTTGGAACCTTGAGTTTTATAGGCATATTCGCTATTGGCTGTTATTTAGCCTACTTAAATGAAATATCTATAGGTACGGTTTTAGCGGTAATCCAATTAAGAAATGGATTCAACACTATGTTCAAAGCTATAGGAACTTATATAGTAAATGTTCAGAAATCTTACGCCAGTGCGGAGAGAGTCTTTACTTTACTTGATGCGCCTAATGAATACGAGCACGATTCTGCTTCATTGGGTAATATTCCTTCACTTTCAGACAACCACCATTTTAACGTGTTAATCAAAGACCTCTGTTTTTCATATAAAGCGAGAAACTTCACCTTAAATAAAGTTAATATTGAGGCTAAACATGGTGAATTGGTTGCATTAGTAGGCCCCAGCGGCAGCGGCAAAAGTACTCTATTTAAACTAATGCTAAAATTCTATGATATTAACCAAGGCAATATATTAATTTCCGGTAGAGATATGCGGCATTTTTCTAAAGAGCATATTCGCAATATGATTTCTTATGTAGAACAGGAAGCCTATATTTTTAATGGAAGTATAGCAGAAAATATAGGTTACGGTAAAGAAAATCCAACTATAGAAGAAATTACATCCGCTGCAAAAATGGCCTTTGCAGACGATTTTATTAAGATGCTGCCTCAAGGCTATAATACTATTGTTGGCGAGGCAGGAGTTAAGCTTTCTGGTGGGCAGAAACAGAGAATCGCCATTGCACGTGCTTTTCTCAAAAATGCACCTATCTTACTTCTGGATGAAGCAACTTCTGCATTAGACTCGGATTCAGAGAACATGATTCAACAAGCTCTTAAATTATTAATGAAAGGCAGAACAACCATTGTAATTGCTCACAGGTTATCTACTATATTCGATGCTGACAGAATATACGTGCTAAAAGCCGGAACGGTTGTAGAATATGGAACTCACTCTGAGCTCTTACTTAACAGTAAACTATACAAAAATTTATTTAACCTCCAATTTGAAGCCAAAAAGCTCAATTCTGATGCCTGCTGAGAGGCTTATTATTCAATTATATATTAGCGTAATTTTTTAGGCCTGAAAGTCCTTTGTGTAGACTTTCAGGCCTAAGTATAAAATCAAAATGCTTTGCCAAGCTTTTTTTCAACTGCATTAAGAACTCCATTTACGATTATGGCTAAACCTGCGGACATAAGCGTTCCCCATAGTATTTTAGCCGTGTTAACGGTTCTGAGCCCATCCAGCAATACCT
>JAEZDX010000489.1 GCA_023417975.1 Bacillota bacterium | reverse complement strand
ATTTAGGGCTGCAGAGCACATATAATATGAATTTTAAGGATGTTAAGGCAGTGGACGGTGGGCTTAGGTATACATCTTTGAACACCGGAAAGTCGGATGTTATTGATGCGTTTTCAACCGATGGCCTTTTAAAAGCCTTTGGCTTGGAAGTGCTTAATGATGATAAGAATTTCTTCCCTCCATATTATGCAGTACCTCTCGTAAGCACAGCTGCTTTAGAGAAATATCCGGAGCTTGAAGAAGTTATTAATAAATTATCCGGCTTAATAGACGATGAAACTATGAGAGAGCTTAATTATAAGGTGGATAAATTAGGAATGCCTGCAGAACAAGTAGCTGAGCAATTTTTAAAAGAAAAATCATTAATAAAAATGTAGTAAAACAATTGGAAATTCAATAAGAAAAGATGAAAAATTCAGGACCTGCTATTTCAGGTCCTTTTTCTTGAACTAAAAGGTATAAATTATTATTATCATGTTGCTAAGATGTATTTAATGTGAAAAGTTGAATAAAAAAGTAGCCAGTACTATAATTAAACAGGACAATAGATTATTTCGATGGAGATGAACGTTAATGAAAGATACTGATAGGCATAATACCTACAATACTTTGTCTCATTGGCAAAATGTAAAGCTGAAGCTAATGATAGAAGGAATAATAGTAGGTATTTTTTCAGGCTTGCTAATTGTGTTATATAGAGTAGCACTGGAAAAAGCTGAGGAATTTAGAAATGAATTTATAGTAATGCAGTCATCAAAATTATCAATCATTTTAGTTTGGTTTGTGGCTTTGATAATTGGAGCAATTGTTGTAGGAAGAATGGTTCAAAAGGAACCTATGATAAGCGGCAGCGGTATTCCGCAGGTTGAGGCTGTTTTGCGAGGAAAACTTAAAATGAATTGGCTTCCCGTCATTATAAGAAAATTTATAGGCGGAGTAATATCTATAGGCGCAGGACTTTCCTTAGGCCGTGAAGGTCCTTCCATACAACTTGGTGCAGCAATTGGACAAGGCTTTAGCAGAATATTTAAAAGAGTCAAGGTAGAAGAACGATATCTTATTACAAGCGGTGCCAGCGCAGGGCTTTCTGCAGCCTTTAACGCACCGTTGGCGGGAGTAATGTTTGCACTTGAAGAAGTACATAAGCATTTTTCACCGTTAGTACTTCTTTCTGCTATGTCTGCTTCTTTGACGGCGGACGTGGTATCACGATATTTCTTAGGATTGAACCCCGTATTCACTTTCAAGCATATAGATGCGCTAACTCTCGGCAGCTATGGGTATATTATAATATTGGGCATAGTAGTAGGTCTGTTTGGAGTGGTATATAATTATACTCTAATGAAAACTATGGAGGCTTACGGAAAATTAAAATGGTTACCCGCAAGATTTAGGACTGTTATACCATTTGTATTGGCAGGAATATTGCTATTATGTGTTCCCACAGTACTTGGAGGAGGTCATTCCATAGTAAATGAATTGATATCGGATAATTTTACGCTTAAGATGCTTATTATAATACTAGTGGTTAAGTTTGCATTTTCTATGATAAGCTTTGGCTCAGGTGCTCCCGGAGGAATATTTTTTCCGCTGCTTGTTTTAGGAGCTCTCACCGGAAGTATTTATGCAAAAGTACTGATACATTTCTTTAATTTGAGTCCGGGCTATATGAATAATTTTATTATATTGGCTATGGCAGGTTATTTTGCAGCTATTGTAAGGGCGCCAATTACCGGAAGTATATTGATAACTGAAATGACAGGGTCACTAACACATTTACTATCCTTAAGTTTAATCTCCCTTGTGGCATATACTGTAGCTGATTTGCTTAGATCCGAGCCCATATATGAATCACTTTTGGATAGACTTCTAAAAAACAATAGTATGGAAGAAAAAACAGAGAACAGTAACAAAAAGCTGATTTTGGAAATACCGGTGTTTTTAGATTCTGAGATGGACGGTAAATTTATTAAAGACTTAAGCCTTCCGGAAAAATGTTTGCTTGTTGCTATAAAAAGAGGGGAAAAAGAAATAATTCCAAGAGGAGATTCCGCTATTTTTTCAGGGGATTATCTTCATGTGCTTGTAGATGAAGACATGGCGGCACATATAAATGAGGATTTAATGCATATGGGCTCTAAGAGAAATATGTAGATAAATAGTTTAACAAGTCATACCTTGATTAGTTATTAAGGTATGGCTTTTATTTTGCAAATATATGACATGAAATGTAACAGAACTATAAAAATTTGCATAACATGTATTATATAGCTAAACCTTATTTACTTCATATAAGCAAAAGAAACTTATAAAGTCAATTAACAAGAAGGAGGTTTTAATGTGGTAAACAATATTGGCTATGGTGCCGGAAACTTTTCAGGCTTTGGAAGAGGAACTAACTGTATATGCAGTTTTCCAACGCTTATTATATTAATACTGATTATACTGCAGTTCTCCAGATGTGACGGTAGGAACTATTAATAAAGTAAAGATGAGAAATATGACCTCAAACAATAAGTAGAATAATAAATATAATGAACGGAGGTTTTAAGAATGAGTAGATACAGAAATGACATTTCTTGCGAGCCTGTTGGAAGAGGAATACTATTTATTATAGCATTATTCTTCTTATCCTGTTCAGGCTGCGGATTAGGAAACAGCGGCGGCGGCTTCGGCGGATATTAATAATGGGGCACATAATAGGCTGATGTAAATTATAATAGGGGTTGTAGCATAAAATATTAACTTTTATGCTACAGCCCTTTAAATATTTGCTGAAATAATTATAAAATAACCGGTGTCTGACCTGAAACGAGTCTTTGCTGAATAGCCGGAACTCGAATAATACCTGACATAGTTCCGATAATAAAACTGCTAACAAGTATTATATTTGGTAATATAGATATTTTGGATTCGCTGGATGCAGCTTGCTTTTCAAGTGCATTTATCCTAAATATAGCTACTATAAGAAATATTGAAAATGAAAAAATTTCTGTAAAGGTAGAATCCAATGCCAATTTATCTGCCATCATTGTGGATTCATTTGAACCGGAAGCGTCAGTCTGTTTTTCCAACTCATATTTTTCCGCCTCAAAGGAGGAAAATAAGCTTAAGAAACCTGAGTATATAAATACTAAGGAAGCAAATTTTTCGTAATTTATCAGCTGCAATTCTGTAGGCATACCTTCACCGCCTCAATATATAGTATTCTGCATTATGAGAAATGTTAAAGTGATTCCGGGTTAATAATTGACTTTTAATGTAATTAAGAGCGTATAATTAATAAATAGGGTGGAGGTAACGCTGTAAATTATAAGGCGTATAAATGTTTATAATAGGTTAGGAGGACAGAAATATGTCTATTGTCAGTACATGGAATGGAAGGAAAAGGGTACATAAAATTTGTTTATTGCTTGTTGCGGCCATAACAGTTACATGCTGTTGTTACTATGGTTACTATAAATATATGCAAAGTAAAATTAAGTTTAAGCCCATAGTAGGCTTCGCTGTTGAAGTTAATACAAAAGACCTTAAAGCCGTTGGGGAGAAATGGTTGGAAGCGTACACTGAGC